>JBQCFH010000308.1:0-3130 GCA_051959385.1 Rhizobiaceae bacterium
CCGTCGGCGTGCTTGAGGTGTCGGTTGCTGCTGTCGGTGAGCGGCTCGAGCGCCTCCCAGGCAGCGGGACTGCCGTGCCGGAGGCCGATGCGACCCTCGCTCGGCTTGTAGAAGCCGGTGATGCAGTTGAATACGGTCGTCTTGCCGGCGCCATTCGGGCCGATCAGCGCGGTGATGTCGCCCTTGCGCGCCTCGAATGAAAGATGATCGACCGCGACCAGGCCGCCGAAGCGCATGGTCAATTGCTCGACGCGCAGGAGGATGTCGGCCGGATCGCGCATCAGCCGTGGCCCTCACCGACGAGGTCGGCGCTGATCGTTATGCGCTCCTTGAGGAAGACGGAGGGCGAGCGCGTCGAGATCAGTCCGCGCGGCCGCCAGATCATGATCAGCACCATGCCGAAGCCGAAGATGAGCATCCGGTATTGGGTCGGGTCGAAGGTCGAGCCGAAGATTTGCTTGAGCAAATCCATGTCGCGCATGATCTCAGTGCCGCCGATCATCGCGATTGCCGCAATGGCGACGCCGATCTGGCTGCCCATGCCGCCCAGCACGACGATCGACAGGATCGTCGCCGATTCCAGGAAGGTGAAGGACTCCGGCGAGATGAAGCCCTGGCGCGCGGCGAAGAACGAGCCGGCAAAGCCCGCGAACATCGCGCCCATGGCGAAGGCGGTGAGCTTGGTGTTGGTGGTGTTGATGCCGAGCGAGCGGCAGGCGATCTCGTCCTCGCGCAGCGCTTCCCAGGCGCGGCCGACCGGCAGACGCCGCAGCCGGATGGTGACGTAACAGGTGAGGAAGGCCAGCGCGAGGATGAGATAATAAAGGAAGATCGTGCGGTAGACCGGCGTGAACGGCAGGTGGAAGACGGCGGCGAAGCCGTCGTCGTCGGCGTTGAATGGAATGCCGAAGAAGGACGGCCGCGGGATCGACGAGATGCCGGCGTAGCCGTTCGTGAGCGCGACAAAGTTGACGATGACGATGCGGATGATCTCGCCGAAGGCCAGCGTGACGATGGCGAGATAGTCGCCGCGCAGCCGCAGCACCGGGAAGCCGAGCAGCACGCCCCAGAAGGAGGCGAGGCAGCCGGCGTGGGGAAGGAGTATCCAGAAGGAAAAGCCTAACTCCTTGGCGAGCAAAGCGTAGGAGTAGGCTCCGACCGCATAGAACGCGACGTAACCGAGGTCGAGCAGGCCGGCGAGGCCGACGACGATGTTCAGCCCCCATCCGAGCATGATGTAAGTCATGATCAGGATGGCCATGTCGATGAACTGCCGTTCGCGCTGCGGCATGAAAGTGGTGAAGAAGAACGGCAGGATGATCGCGAAGGCGAAGAGCACCCAGGTCAGGACCTTGCCCACTGTCGGCAGCGCCGCGGCAAGCTTGCCGCCTTCGGCGCGCGCCTTGCGCCTCGTCGGGCGGCCAGCCTTGAAGAAGAAGACGTTGAGGAGCAGCCGGACGACGAAAACCACCAGGATCGCGATGATCCAGGCGCGCCAGCGCGTGCTTACATCAAGCCCGCCGGGGGCGATTTCCGTGCGGAGCCCGATGAAGAAGAAGCCGAGCACGCCCGCGAGCAGGGCCGCAAGCCCGGCGTCCTTCAACGAATCGTAAAAGCTCGCCGACCGCTCAGGAGACGGCGCCTGGAAAGCGCTTGCCCGATCCTCGCCAAGCGCCTGCGCGCCTTCGGGATTGATTTCCGAGGCGGGCACGTTCTCGTTGCCGGAAGCCATCATACCTTCTCCACCTCGGGCCTGCCGAGCAGGCCGGACGGCAGGAAGATCAGGACGATGGCCAGGATCGAGAACGCCGCCACGTCCTTGTACTCGACCGTGAAATAGGCGGACCAGAAGACCTCGATCAGCCCGATCGCCAGGCCGCCGAGCATGGCGCCGGGAAGCGAGCCGATGCCGCCGAGCACGGCTGCCGTGAACGCCTTAACGCCGGCGAGGAAGCCGATATAGAAATCGATCACGCCGTAGAGAAGGAGGAACATCAGGCCGGCCACGGCGGCGAGCGCCGCGCCCATCACGAAGGTCAGGGAGATCGTCCTGTCGACATTGACGCCAAGCAGCGACGCCATCTTGGTATCCTGCTCGCATGCCCGCTGGGCGCGCCCAAGCGGCGTCTTGACGATGAACAGCGTGAAAGCCGCCATCAGGACTACGGTCGTCCCTATGATGATGATCTGCATGTAGGAAAGCTGGACGTTGATGCCGTCGGTCGGGCTGGCGCTGAATATCTTGATACCGCCGGTGATCTGCGGCGGCAGCGGCTTGACGCGCGCGCCCTGCGTGACCTGCACGAAGTTCTGCAGCGTGATCGACATGCCGATCGCGGTGATCAACGGCGCCAGCCGGAAGGAGCCCCGCAGGGGCTTGTAGGCGAGGCGCTCGACCGTCCAGCCCCATGCGGCGGTGAAGATCATCGCCACGATAACCACGATCAGGAGGACCACCGGGAGAAAGGCGAAGCCGAAAACCGTCGTGAGGATCAGGAAGGTCGCGAGCGCGATGAACGAACCGACCATGAAAATATCGCCATGGGCGAAGTTGATCATGCCGATGATGCCGTAGACCATCGTGTAACCGATGGCGATCAGCCCGTAGATCGATCCCAGAGTCAGCCCGTTGATAAGCTGCTGGACGAAATAATGCATCTGTTGTCGGCTCCCCTGGAACGTCGCCGGTGCGGCGCGCCCCCTTTTGATTGCCCCTAGTCGTAGCTTGTCGATCCCGGATTGCAACCGGCATGACGGCGATCATGCTGCTTTTTCCGGTGTATCACGCCGGACCGCACTGTTGTTGTCGTGTTCCCCGTCGTTCCCTGGCCCAGCGGGAAGCTATCACTGGCATAGCACAATGTCCTTGCGTCGAAACCGGATTTTTCGGGCCGACGCGGCAATTAGTTCGGCCGCAGAGACAATTTTTCGCGATTTCTTGTCAAATCGAAGCGCGGCTCGCCCCGGCCTTCGGACGTTTTCACGTGACGACGAACCCGTGGGCGAACGGATCCCGGTCATCGATGAAAATGGTGTTCAGCCCCGTCATGCGCGCCCAGCCGCCGATCGAGGGGATGATCGCCGGCCTGTTCGCGACCGTGGTCTCGGCCTCGACCCGACCCCTGAACAG
>JBQCFH010000309.1:0-2035 GCA_051959385.1 Rhizobiaceae bacterium
CATTTCTCCAGCCTTGGCCGGATCGAGCACGACCAGCGCCTCCGCGCACCAGCAGCCGTTCTTGGTGCCGCCGAAGGAGACGAGATCGACGCCGCGTCGCCATGTCATTGCGGCCGGCGTCGTGTCGAGAGAGACGAGCGCATTGGCGAACCGCGCCCCGTCCATGTGAAGCGGCAGCTTGTGATCTCGGCAGATATTTGCGATCGCATCGATCTCCGCCAGGCCATAGACCGTGCCAATCTCGGTCGATTGCGTGATCGTCACTCCGACCGGCCGGCCGCTATGCACGGAAACCGGATCGAACTCGCCGATCGCGGCTGCAAGCCTTTTCGGGTCGATACGGCCCAATCCCCCGTCGACAGGGTGCAGGCGTGCGCCGCCTGACAGGTATTCCGGCGCCCCGCATTCGTCCTCGATTGCGTGCGCCTCGCGGTGCGCGAAGGCGATCCCTCCGGGGCGGCTCATGGATGTTATGGCAAGGGAATTGGCGGCGGTGCCGGTAGCCACAAAGAAGACAGCCACCTCGCGCTCGAAAATTCCGTTGAAAGTCATTTCCACGGCCTTGTCGAGATCGCTGGCGCCATAGGCGGCCGCAAATCCCATGGCATGCCGCGCCAAATTCTCGGAGATTTTGGGATGGGCGCCAGCCCAATTGTCTGAGGCGAAATGCATGTCTGAAATCATCCGCAGCTGTTCGTCTGAAGGCGAATAGCCCGGTTAGCCCTTTTTCCGCATGAGGGCCAGACGATCCGACCGCACCCCGGCCGGCAAGACGGCCGTGAAGCCTCGCGAAACAATCCTGCCTTTGGCCCGGGCTCGGGCAAAATTATCTTGCGCATCTCCTCCGGAATTTTTGCATTTCCATCTTGTGCCGTCGGGGGTTTTCTGTCATAGCTGAGATAGGACAGTAATCCTGTCTTATTTGATCGCGTTCTCGACTGGCCGGATTGGCGTATAGTGGCGCCGTCCGGCTTTCCGTGCGGACGCATCAACTCCGGATCGAGGCGCGTTTCGACCTGGTTCGGCAAATTCAACCGGCCCTTGCGGGCCATAGCGGAGACAAGAGGATGACGAACGCAACGCCATCTGTGATGCCAGGTATGATGCCGGCGGCGCAGACGAAAGCGTTTGCGTTGAAATCGTCCCGCGACGCCGCCGCCCGCGACGGGCTCTATGCTCCCGGCAAGGAGCACGACGCCTGCGGCGTCGGCTTCATCGTCCACATGAAGGGCGTGAAGTCGCACGGGATCGTCGAGGACGGGCTCAGGATGCTCGAGAACCTCACCCATCGCGGCGCGGTCGGCGCCGATCCGCTGATGGGCGACGGCGCCGGCGTGCTTGTGCAGATCCCGGACCGTTTCTTCCGCGCCGAAATGGCGAAAGAGGGCATCGAGTTGCCGCCGGCCGGCCGGTACGGCGTCGGCCACTGGTTCATGTCGCAGGAAAAGGAACTGCGCGACCATGTGGAAGCGGTCATTCGCGAATCCGCGCAGGCGGAGGGCATCCCGCTGCTCGGCTTCCGCGACGTTCCGGTCGACAATTCCTCGCTCTCCAAGGCGCCGGAGATCGTCGCCGCCGAGCCCTTCCATCGCCAGGCTTTCTTCGGCCGTCCGGTAGGCGTCGAGAGCGACGAGGAATACGAGCGGCGTCTCTACATCCTGCGCAAGGTGATCTCGGGCCGCATCTACGAGGAGCACGGCAAGCGCGATATCGGCTCCTACTGCGTGTCGATGTCGGCGCGGACCATCGTCTACAAGGGCATGTTCCTCGCCTACCAGGTCGGCGCCTATTACAGGGACCTGTCCGATCCGCTGTTCGAATCGGCGCTGATCCTCGTCCACCAGCGCTTCTCGACCAACACCTTCCCGTCCTGGAAGCTCGCCCACCCCTACCGGATGGTCGCGCATAATGGCGAGATCAACACGCTGCGCGGCAACGTCAACTGGATGGCGGCGAGGCAGGCATCCGTCGATTCGGAGCTTTTCGGCAACGACATCCAGAAGCTCTGGCCGATTTCCTATGAGGGCCAGTCCGA
>JBQCFH010000310.1:0-3291 GCA_051959385.1 Rhizobiaceae bacterium
TACCAATCCAAGCTCTTCAATCCGGCCTTTCTCCGCAGCAAGGACCTGCCGGTCCCGGAATGGATGGAAAAGTCGCCGCAGATCGCCGTCCCGTTCGAAGAGGTCGCGTGATGGCCTTCGTCACCGAGGCGATCTTCAGGGACGACGCCTACAGATAGGCCGGCGAGGCCAGGGTGGCGGCCGTCAACGAGCGCGGCGGCATCATCCTCGACCGCACCATCTTCTACGCCACATCCGGCGGGCAGCCGGGGGATACCGGTTTTCTGATCCGTGCCGACGGTTCGAAGATTCCGGTGGAGGCGACGATTACCGGCGAGAACAAGGATGAGATCATCCATCTGCCCGCCGCCGGCGCACGGGTGCCGGAAGTCGGCGAGACGCTCGGCCTTGCCATCGACTGGCCGCGCCGGCTGAAGCTGATGCGCATGCACACGGCCTGTCACCTGCTCACCGTCATCTGCCCTTTTCCGATCACCGGCGCCGCTGTCGGCGAGGAGGAGAGCCGCGTCGACTTCGACATGCCGGACGCCGATCTGAAGAAAGAGGAGGCGAGCGGCCGTCTGATGGAATTGGTCGCGGCAGACCACCCCGTCTTCACGCGCTGGATCACCGACGCGGAACTCGCGGCCAATCCGGGCCTGGTGAAGTCGAAGAACGTCCGCCCGCCGGCCGGCACGGGGCGCATCCGGCTGGTCTGCATCGGCGAGGGCGGGGCGGTCGACAGTCAGCCCTGCGGCGGCACGCATGTGGACAGGACCGGCGAGGTCGGCGAGATCCATATCGGCAAGATCGAAAAGAAAGGCCGGGAGAACCGCCGCTTTCGCATCCGCTTCGGCCCGGCGCCGGGATAATATCGATAGACGTGGAGCAAACTCTCCGCGTGCTCGCCCCACCCCCGGCCTGTCCGCTGGACCTCCCCGTCAAAGGGGGCTTGACGGAGGTGCCTCGTGAAGCGAGGCGGAGGGGTGAACTGGTCGCTTGAGAGTTCCATGGCTGGCGATAACCATTTGGGTTTTTGGCATGCCCGCTCTACGTTGAACGCCAGTTTTTCGACCTCGCGAGGATCACCCTATGTCCGACCAGAATCCCTTCTTCGTCACGCCGGACTGGCTGCAGCAGAGACTCGGCCAGCCGGGCCTCAAGATCGTGGACGGCTCCTGGTACCTGCCGGCGCAGAAGCGCGATGCACGGGCGGAGTACGACAGCGGCCATATCCCCGGCGCCGTGTTCTTCGATCACGACGAGGTTGTCGACCCGGATTCGAACCTGCCGCACACGCTGCCGCCGCCGGACGTGTTCGCACGCTTCGCCGGCAGCATGGGCATTGCCGCCGACGATACGGTCGTCGTCTATGACGGGCCGGGCGTCTTCACCGCGCCGCGGGTGTGGTGGATGTTCCGCGTAATGGGTGCGAAGAACGTTTTCATCCTCGATGGCGGCGGCGACGGCTGGAAGGCCGCGGGGCGCCCGTTGACGGCGGAGCCGACAAAAATCGCGCCGAACGTCTTCGACGTGAAGTTCGATGCCTCCCGCGTCGCTTCGCTGACGGACATGCGCAAGATCGTGGAATCCGAATCGGCCGAGATCGCGGACGCGCGGCCCGGCGGGCGCTTCACCGGGGCCGATCCCGAGCCGCGCAAAGGTGTGCGCGGCGGCCACATGCCGGGCGCGCACAGCGTTCCGGCGCTCTCGCTTGCAAAGGACGGCAAGCTGCTGCCGCCCGGGGCATTGAAGGAAAAATTCGAAGCCGCCGGCGTCGATCTGTCGAAGCCGGTCGTGACCTCCTGCGGGTCGGGCGTGACGGCCGCCGTCCTGACCTTGGCCCTGGAGACGCTCGGCCACAAGGACAATCGCCTCTACGACGGTTCCTGGTCGGAATGGGGCGGCCGCCCGGATACGCCGATCGAGACCGGAAGCGACTGACCGTGGCCGGCCGGCCAAAGCCGCCCCTCAAGGCGCGCGTGACCCATCTCGAAATGACGGCCATGCCCGCCCACCGCGTGCCGATGCCGATCGGGCCGCGGCTGGCGCTCATGCAGGCGCGCAACATGCCGGTCGCCTTCTACCGCTATCTCTACGAGCAGGTCGGCCGGCCGCACCACTGGTCGGAGCGCCGCGCGCTCGGCGACGATGAACTTGCCGCCACGATCCATGCTTCGACCGTCGAGATCAGGGTGCTCTATGTCGACGGCTCGCCTGCCGGCTTCTGCGAGCTGGACCTGGCGTCGCTGCCGGAAAAGGTCGAGATCGTCTATTTCGGGCTGACGCCCGACTTCCAGGGCATGGGGCTCTCGCGCTTCTTCCTCTCGGAAGCGATCTTCGCCGCCTGGGCGCATGATCCCAAGGCGATCGCCATCCATACCAACACGCTCGACAGCCCGCTGGCATTGCGGCTCTACCAGAAAATGGGATTTTCGCCGGTCGGCTGGTCCGAGGAAGAGGTCGAGCCTTGGGTATGATGGCGGATGTCTCGTACCGCTGGCGGCCGTATGGAAGAGGAGGGTAGGACATGACGACAAGGGTTGTGATGGCGGGCGCCACGGGCTGGGTCGGCAAGGCGCTGATCCCGGCGATCATGGCCGCGGACGATCTCAAACTGGTCGGCGCAGTGGCGCGCGGCGCAGCGGGCAAGGATAGCGGCGAGGTCGTCGGACATACGGTCAGTGGCGTGCTGGTGACGGGCACGCTGGAGGAGGCTCTTGCCGCGCCCTCCGACGTCGTCATCGACTACACGAAGCCCGATGCGGTGAAGCGGCACGCGCTGCTGTCTATAGAGAAAGGCCGGCATGTGGTCATCGGCACGTCCGGCCTCGGCGCGGCCGACTACGCGGAGATCGACAAGGCGGCGCGAGCGGCCGGCGTCGGCGTGTTGGCGGCCGGCAATTTCTCCATCACGGCCACGCTCTTGAAGCGGTTTGCCCTGATGGCGGCGAAATACGTGCCCGACGTGGAGGTCATCGACTATGCTGGCCCCAGGAAGCCCGACGCGCCGTCCGGCACGGCGCGCGAGCTTGCCGAGGCATTGGCCGAAATACGAGGCAAGTCGACGGCGGTGCCGCAGTCGGAAGTCTCCGGCGTGCCGGGCACGCGCGGCGCGGCGGTGGGCGAGGGGCAGGGCGTGCAGGTGCATGCGCTGAGGCTGCCTTCCTACATCCTTTCCTGCGAGGCACAGTTCGGCCTTCCCGACGAGCGGCTGACGATCCGCCACGACGCCGGTTCCTCGGCCGCGCCCTATGTCGCCGGCACGCTGCTCGCCGTGCGCGAGGTCGTGAAGATCAAGGGGCTGGTGCG
>JBQCFH010000311.1:0-2519 GCA_051959385.1 Rhizobiaceae bacterium
GCAAGATCGGCGACCACTTCATTGCCGCCAACTATTCCGACAGGGAGATCGGCAACCTCCGCGTCGCCAGCCTTACGGGCACGACCGAAAAGGTGGACCTCACGCTTGCCGGCACCATAAAGACCAGCTTCATGGCGCTGGCCAACATCGACACGCTCGATGTCCGGGCAAACTCGCTGGCGATCCGCGCAGTCTCGGGAAGCGTCGAGGTCAGCCTGGTTCTCGATAACACCTGGTCGATGTCGGATCCGGCCGGTTCCGGCCTTAGCAAGATCGCGGCGTTGAAGAAAGCGGCGGGCGATCTTGTCGAAGAGGTCTTCAAGGACAACGAGGCGCCGATCAAGGTCGGCATCGTTCCCTACGCCGATTATGTCAATGTTGGAACCCAGAATCGCGGCGCCTCCTGGCTCGATGTGCCCGCGGATTATTCGGTCTCCCACAAAGGGTCGTGCCGGACGATCACGAGCAAGCGGGGCGCCTGTCTTGCCTACGCGCCGAAAACGATATGCACCAGCAATACCGACGGCGTGATCTCGACCTACCAGTGCGGCGGCGGTTGCACCCAGTACGCCCCCGACATCCCCATTACGCCCTATGAAAGCTGCTCGAACGACTATGTCACCAATTATACCTGGTACGGCTGCGTCGGTTCGCGCGCCGACGGGCAGAACCCCATCCTCAGCGACAAGCAGCCCTCCCGCCGCTATCCCGGCTACCTCGACACGTCCCAGCATTGTCTTAACCCGATCGTGCCGCTGACCGACAACAAGAACACGCTGCTAAGCGCGATCAACAACCTGATCATCAACATCGGCAGCTACAAGCCGTCCACCTACATCCCGGCAGGGATCATGTGGGGCATCAACCAGCTCTCCCCGTCCGCGCCGCTCACGGAAGGGCAAGCCTACGATCCGAAGAACGTCAATCCGCGCAAGGTCATTGTGCTGATGACGGACGGCTACAACACGCTCAAGTTCCGCGCCTCCGACGGACGGCATGTCCCATTCAGCTCCAGCAACGAGACCGCCGAACGGCAGGAAACGAACGCCGACGCGGCAGCGCTGTGCGACTATGCCAAGAAAAAGAAGATGGAGATATTCTCGGTCGCCTTCATCGTCTCCAATCCGGCGACGGCCGCCGACAAGGCCAAGGAGGATGAGGCCAAGGCGCTCCTCCAGGGATGTGCGACCGATCCGCAGCACTATTACGACGCCACCAATTCCGAGGCGCTCGCGCAGGCTTTTGCCGGTATTGCGCAGTCTTTGACGAACGTCCGGCTGGCCCGCTGAGCAGGCGTGAAAATTGTGAATGGCGAGGCAACGAAACCGGACCGTTCCGTGTTATCATCGCGACATGTCCCTCGAGCAAGGAGGATATATCCGATGAAGGAATTCCATTGCGGTTCGCTCGTTCCCGGCTGCGAATGGCACACGCGTGCCGAAGACGAGGCGGAAGTGATGCGCCGGGCCGTCGAGCATCTGCGCGAGGTCCACGGCGAAGACACGATCCGCGAGACGATGATCGAAGCCATACGGTCCCGCATCGAGAAGGTCCGCGACGCCGCCTGAGGCCGTGGTTTCAGCGGATTCCCGGCAGGCGGAATCGTGAACTGAATGCGTTCGATTAAGCTTTTGGACTTTTGATCTTTTTGGCGGCGCGCTCCAGGAGCGCGCCACTGTCCGTAGTGAAGCCGGATTCGACCCATTCGGATTCGAGTTCGGCAAGCAGTTTGCCCAATTCCTTTCCCTGGCTGAGGCCCAGTCGGCGCAGATCGTCTCCGGTGATCGGAAAGACCGGCCTCTCCCATTTT
Source organism: Rhizobiaceae bacterium (assembly GCA_051959385.1). Taxonomy (GTDB): domain Bacteria; phylum Pseudomonadota; class Alphaproteobacteria; order Rhizobiales; family Rhizobiaceae; genus Mesorhizobium_L. The sequence continues at coordinate 1,811 of JBQCFH010000311.1, forward strand.
TCGAGGAATGCCAGGAGCCGCGAATAGCCTCCCGCCTCGAGGAGCGCCTCGTCGTCGCCGATGGCTCGGGCGCGGGCCGCCGCGAAAGCGAGCCGGAGCCGATCCTCGGCCGCTTTGCGGTCGCCGCGATAAAGCATCCTCGCGAAGGCAGCCTCGGTCATGGACGGCTTCACCGGCTCGGCCAGCGCCCATGTGACGAGCCGCTCGGTGTGGGCATTCGAGAGCTTCAGCCTTTTCCCGAGCTCCTTCATGCGTGCAGCGTCGGGCGGCACGATCGCCTCCAGCCGAAGCATGGGATCGGGCTTCCAGCCGAGATCGGCTTCCGCTTTCGCCAGCGCGTGGATGGCGTCGATGCCCCATTTCTCGCTCTCCGGCAGCACAAGCGCGAGGACGCCGGTCTGCCGCATCCATAGAAGCGCGCGCGATGGATCGGGCGCCGACAGCAGCTTCTTCAGTTCCGACCATACGCGCTCGGCCGAAAGCTGCCTGATTCCATCCTTCAGCCGGGCGCAGGCTTTCAGGCCTTCGGCATCAGGCCGCCCCTCGCCATACCAGGCGAAGAAGCGGAAGAAGCGCAGGATGCGCAGGAAATCCTCGCGTATGCGCGCCTCCGGATCGCCGATGAAGCGCAATATGCGATTTTCAATGTCGGGAAGTCCGCCGACGAGGTCGACGATGGTCCCGTCGGCCTTCGCATAGAGGGCATTTA
>JBQCFH010000312.1:0-7199 GCA_051959385.1 Rhizobiaceae bacterium
GCCGGCGGAACGGAGAACCGCGAGGCGCGCCGATGAACCATTGGCCAAGCTTCGAGCGGTTCGGGGATGCGGGCGACAGCGGCCAATATCTCGCGCTGTGGCCCTCCGTCACGGCGGACGACGAGCCCGTGACATTGGAGGCGGGCGTGGAGACCGAGGCGCCGACGCCGCAATCGCTCGTTGCGCCCGCCGTCGATCCCGCCGAAGAGGCCGCGCGGCCGAGCCGGACGCGCACCGCCCGCTTCTCGCCCCTGCTCCTTCTTGCCTCGCTCGCGGTTCATGCCGCCGCCCTCGTGCTCACCGCGCATTTCCTGACCCAGCCCGGCGTCGAGGCCGAGACGGACGCGGTCTCCGTGGAGATCGTCGTGGATGCCACGCCGAACCCGAACACCGATCCTTCGCTGGCCGGTGAAGCGGCGGTCGAGGCGGACAAGGCCGAGGATCGGGCGCAGCGGTCACGCATCGAAACCGAGCCGCAGGAAAGTCGGGCCGTAAAGACGGCATCTCCGGCCGAGAACAAGCCGGAAGCGGCGAAGCCCACGACCGACGAGGCGCGAGCCGCGAGCAAGCAACCGGACGGCCTTGCGATCACTGTTCCGGCGCCGGCATTTTCCCTGCCGCCTGCGCCGCCCGATATAGAAGTGCCTCCTCATACAGAGCCGCCGCCGGCGGCCCCCGCGACGGAGGTGCCGACCCCGGCATTTTCCCTGCCGGCGACTCCACCGACCATCGATACGCCCAAGGTCCTGGCGACGCCGCAAGCGGCCGAAATTCAGGTTCTGGAGCCGACCCTCGTCCTGCCCAAAGCGCCGCCGAAATTGGAGGTTCTACCGTCCGCACCGATGACGCCGCTGAACCCGGAAGCGGTGACGAAGGCGGTGCCGGCCCCTGCCCTCAAGCTTCCGGATGCGCCGCCGCTTATCACTGAGGACGCGACGCCAACCGTCGCGCTTCCCGACGAGGCGCCGCTGCCCACGCCGGCGCCGGGTGACGAGAACCCGGTCCGAAAGGCCGAAACGGCAGCGCCGCCGAAGGAGCCCGCAAAAGCCGTCCATGCAAAACACGATGCCAAACCCGCCGCACGCCCCGAGCCGGACAAGCGCCCGCCCGCCCGTGCCCCGAAACAGGACCGCCGGGAAGCCGACCGCAGTTCCTCCGCCGGAGTCAGCGACGCTGTCGGCCGCGGCTCCGTCGCCTCGCGCGGCGGCGCAAGCGCGGGCGAGAAGGCGGCCTACGCGGCGCGGCTGAACAGCCACGTCCAGCGCTTCGAGCGCTACCCTGCCGATGCCGAGCGCCAGGGCATCACCGGCTCGGCACGGATTCTGATCACCATCGACCGGGGCGGACATCTCATCTCGTCACGCCTCGCCGGCAGTTCGGGCTCCGCCATCCTGGACGAGGCGGCAAGGGCGACAGCCTCGCGCGCCTCGCCCTATCCCCCGCCGCCGGACGGCATCGGCGGCCGCACGCTCACCTTCGCCGCGACCATCCGCTTCCGCAGGTAGCCGCATTTCAACGTTGTGCAATTCATTTCATGACGCGGTGCTGTTGCCCCTCACCCTTACCCTCTCCCCGCAAGCGGGGAGAGGGGGTCGCCGGCGCTGCGCCGTCCTCCTTCTCCCCGTGCACGGGGAGAAGGTCCCGGCAGGGGGATGAGGGGCAGTACGGTCCTGGATTGGATCGCCTTGTTCGCAGTCAATCTCGACTTCGATTGACCATCCCGCCACCAGGCTTCATCATCGACATAGGGACGGCGACAGCATTGGAGGCTGGGAATGCGATCGCGCGCGGCTCAGGGCTTTTTCCTGTTTTTGACGAGCCTCTTTCTGGTTCTGGGGGGCCCGGCGCTGGCCGCCGAGAACGCCCGAACCGTGGTCACGACGAACAATTCCGACTATTTCGGTTTCGATCTTCGCTCCGAGCAGAATTTCAGCCTCGACCAGTGCAAATCCGCTTGCCTGGCTGATCCTTCATGCCGCGCCTTCACCTATAACACGAAGGCGCGCTGGTGCTTCCTGAAGTCCGATTTCCGCACGCTGAAGCCCTTCAATGGCGCCATCGCCGGCAAGGTCGTCAGCGCAGGCGGCGCGCCGGATATCGGCGCGCCTGCCACCCTCGATTTCCTTCCGGCCTGGCTCGCCGACGAATCCGTCAACTACCGCCAGAAGATCACGACGACGCCCGCCACGGATGACGGCCTGAACGCGCTTGTCACCGCAGCCGATGCGGCCATGCCCTCCGACCCGCGTTCGGCGATGCAGAAATATGCCGCCGCCCTCCAGATATCGCCCGAAGACAGCACGCTGTGGACCAGCCTTGCCCGCGCTGCGCTTGCCGTGAAGCCGGCGAACGACACGGACGCCGGCGAGTTGCACAGCGCCGCTTCGTCCGCCGCCTATAACGCGTACCTGACCTCGCGCACGACAGCCCAACGGGCCAGCGCGCTCGCGGTGCTGGCGCCGGCGCTCGAACAGCGGCAGGAATTCCGCCCGGCCATCCAGACCTACGAGGCTAGCCTGTCGCTCGCGCCGAACGCCGCCGTGCAGGCCGCCTATCTCGATCTCAAGGCACGCAAGGGCTTTCGCGTCGTCGGCCACACGGTCGATTCCGACAACCAGACGCCGCGCATCTGCGCCCAATTCTCCGATCCGCTGGTCAAGAGCGGCGTCGACTATGCGCCTTTCGTCACGGTGGACGGCCAATCCCCGAAAGCTGTCACCGCCGACGCCAAGCAGATTTGCGTCGAGGGGCTGGAGCACGGCAAGAATTATCAGGTCGCTTTCCGACCGGGCCTGCCGGCGGCGATCGGCGAGACCCTGCAGAGCCCGGTCCTCCTCAACGTCTATATCCGCGACCGCACGCCCTACATCCGTTTCACGGGCGAGAATTTCATCCTGCCGGGCACGGCGCGGCATGGCATTCCGCTGTTCTCCGTCAACACGAGTTCGGCCGACCTCAAGCTCTACCGCATGAACGACCGCGCGCTCGCCGATCTGGTGACGGGGTACCAGTTCCTCAGCCAGCTCGACAGCTACAGCGCCCAGAACATCGCCGACCAGACCGGCGCAGCCGTCTGGCAGGGCAAGCTCGACATTGCGTCCGAGCTCAACAGGGAGGTGGTGACCAGCTTCCCGGTCGACGAGGCGCTGCCGACACGCAAGCCCGGCATCTATATCCTGACGGCGACGCCGACCGGCGCGGCGGAGAGCTACGATTCGCGGGCGACCCAATGGTTCGTCGTCTCCGATATCGGACTCTCGACCTTCGCCGGCCAGGATGGGCTGAACGTCTTCGCCCGCTCGCTCGGCACCGCCGAGCCGCTCGCCGATGTCGAACTGAAGCTGATCGCCAGGAATAACGAGGTGCTCGGCACGGCCAGGACCGATGCCGACGGCCATGCGGTCTTCACCGCCGGGCTTTCGCGCGGCGAAGGCGGCATGGTTCCGGCCGTGCTGACCGCACGCAAGGGCGGCGACGATTTCGATTTCCTGGATATGACGAAGGCCGGCTTCGACCTTTCCGACCGCGGCGTGGCAGGCCGCCCCTCGCCCGGCGCGCTCGACGTCTATGCGTGGACCGAGCGCGGCATCTATCGAGCCGGCGAGACGGTGCACGCGGCGGCGCTTGCCCGCGACGACGCTGCCAGGGCGGTCGGGAACCTGCCGCTCACCTTCATCTTCAGCCGGCCGGACGGCGTCGAGGACCGGCGCATCGTCAGCGACCAGGCGTCGCTCGGCGGCCGCGCCGTCGACCTGGCGCTGTCGCCGACCGCCATGCGCGGCACCTGGCACATGCGCATCTACACCGATCCGAAAAAGGACCCGGTGGCCGAAACCATGTTCCTGGTCGAGGATTTCGTCCCCGACCGCATTGAATTCGACATGACCGCGAAGGGAACGGTGCTCGTTCCGGGGGAGCCGTTCCCCGTCGATGTCGTCGGCCGCTTCCTTTATGGCACACCGGGCGCCGGGCTTTCGCTGGAAGGCGAGATCGATGTCACCGCCAAGCGCGACTGGAAGGCCTTTCCCGGCTACCAGTTCGGCCTCGCCGAGGAGGAGAAGTCGGAGGCGACGGCCTACGACATGAACGACCTGCCTGTCACCGACGACGACGGCAAATCGAGCTTCGACATCCTGCTCGACAATCTTCCCTCGACCACGAAACTGCTGAATGCCGAACTGGTCGTGCGCATGCGCGAAGGCAGCGGCCGCGCCGTGGAGCGCAGGCTCGATCTCGACGTGAAGCCGAACGGACCGCGCATCGGCATCCGGCCGGCGACGTCCGACGGCTCGGTGCCGGAGAATTCGGTCGCGAAATTCGCGGTCATCGCTGTCGACCCGAGCGGCAAGAAGATCGACATGCCGGGCCTGAACTGGTCGCTGGTCAAGCTGGTGCGCAACTATCAATGGTATCGCGACGGCAGTTCCTGGCGCTACGAGCCGATCGACGTCACGCAGAAGATCGCGGACGGCCACGTCGATGTCTCGGCCAATGGCGAGGCGAGCATTTCCGCGCCGGTCGGCTGGGGCCGCTACCGCATCGAGGTCGAGAGCCCGCAAGCCGACGGCCCCGCTTCCAGCGTCGAATTCGACGCGGGCTGGTACGTCGCCTCCTCCAGCACCGAGACACCGGACGCGCTCGAGATCGCGCTCGACAAGGCGAGCTATGCCGTTGGCGACACGGCGCATCTGAAGATTTCGCCGCGCTTCGCCGGCGAGCTGCTGGTCACGATCGGCGGCGACCGCCTCCTCGACACCAAGACGGCGTCGGTGCCCGAGGCCGGCGCGACGATCGACATTCCCGTCAAGGACGACTGGGGCGCCGGCGCCTATGTGACGGCGACGCTCTACCGGCCGGGCGAGGCGCAGGCCTCGCGCATGCCGATGCGCGCCATAGGCATCGAATGGCTGAAGATCGAGCCGGGCAAGCGCAAGCTGGACGTTTCGCTGGAGACGCCGGCGAAAGTGCTGCCGCGTGGGCCGCTGACGATTCCGGTCAAGCTCGGCGGGCTAACCCCCGGCGAGGAAGCCTATGTGACGGTAGCCGCGGTCGACGTCGGCATATTGAACGTGACCCGCTACACGCCGCCCGATCCGGACGGCTGGTATTACGGCCAGCGCCGGCTCGGCCTGGAGATACGCGACATCTACGGCAAGCTGATCGACGGCTCGGCCGGCGTCATGGGCCGCATCCGCACCGGCGGCGACGGCGCGCAGATGGCGTCGGAAGGCTCGCCGCCTACACAGAAGCTCGTCGCCTTCTTTACGGGTCCGGTGAAGGTCGACAGTGACGGCCGTGCCGTGGTTTCCTTCGACCTGCCGCAGTTCAACGGCACCGTTCGGGTCATGGCGGTCGCCTGGTCCAAGACGGCTGTTGGCCATGCCTTTTCCGACGTGATCGTGCGCGATCCGGTCGTCGTGACGGCCGGCCTGCCGCGCTTCATTGCGCCCGGCGATCACGCCGAGATGCGGCTCGACATCGCCAACACGGACGGTCCCGCCGGCGAATACACTCTCTCGGTCGATGCCGGCGGCAAGCTTTCGGCCGGTCCTGCCTCCGCGCAAAAGATCACGCTCGCCGCCGGCGCGCGTACGACCGTGACGGTGCCGCTGACCGCGAACTCGACGGGCGAGGCCGACATTCATCTAACCCTCGCCCACGCGAGCGGAATGTCCGTCGCTCAGGACCTGGCCTTCCCGATTCGGCCAGGCCAGATGCCGATCACGACCCGGAGGGTCATCAGCCTTGTCGCCAATGGCGGCAGCCTGAAGATCGACAAGGAGTTGCTGGCGGCCAGCCTGCTCGACGGCGCTTCCGTCTCGATCGGAGTTTCAAATGCGGCGGCGCTCGATATCCCCTCGCTCCTGATGACGCTCGACCGCTATCCCTATGGCTGTGCCGAGCAGACGACCAGCCGGGCGCTGCCGCTGCTCTATGTCAGCGAGCTGTCGGCCGCGGCCGGAATGCCGGCCGATCCCGAGTTGCACAAGCGCATCCAGGACGCGGTCTATCATGTGCTGAACGACCAATCCTCGTCCGGCAGCTTCGGCCTCTGGGGCCCGGGTTCGGGCGATCTCTGGCTCGATGCCTATGTCTCGGATTTCCTGACGCGCGCCCGAGAGCAAGGCTTCGAGGTGCCGGACGTCGCGATGCGCCAGGCGCTCGACAACCTGCAGAACACGCTCTCCTACAGCAACGACCTCAAGGAGCATGCCACCGAGATCGCCTATGCGCTTTACGTTCTCGCCCGCAACCATCGCGCCTCCGTAGGCGATCTGCGCTACTACGCCGACACGCAGATGGATGCCTTCCAGAACCCGATGGCGCGGGCGCAGATCGCCGCTAGCCTGGCGCTCTATGGCGATAGCCAGCGGGCCGACCGCGCCTTCGCCTCCGCCTTCCAGCTGGCGCAGACGCCGGCGTCGCCGCTCGACGATTCCCGCGCGGACTACGGTTCCCGGCTGCGCGATGGCGCCGCGATGCTGGCGCTGGCGGCGGAGACGAAGCCGGCGCCGCGGCTAATCCCGGCGATGATCCGGCTGGTCTCGACGGAGCGCAACGCCGAGCGTTACACCGACGGGCACACCAGCACGCAGGAAGAGGCCTGGCTGCTGCTCGCCGCCCGCGCGCTCAAGGCCAGCACCGAGGCGATCTCGCTCGATGTGAACGGCTCGCCGCATTCGGGTCCATTCGCCAAGCGTGTAGCCGGCGCCGAGTTGGAGCATGCGCCGGTGACGATCACCAATCGCGGCAGCCATCCCATCGATGCGGTCGTGACGACGGTCGCCGCGCCCGCGCAACCCCTGCCGGCCGGCGGCGACGGGTTCACCATCACGCGGACCTACTACACGCTCGATGGCCAGGAGGCGGACGTAACGGAGGTCAAGCAGAACGAGCGCTTCGTCGTGGTGCTCAAGGCCACCGAGCTCAACAATTGGCCCTCGCGCGTGCTGGTCACGGACCTGCTTCCCGCCGGATTCGAGATCGGCAATCCGAGCCTGGTCGGCAGCGCCCAGCTTTCCAATTTCGACTGGCTGGGCGACACCGAGCCCGCCCATACGGAGTTCCGTGACGACCGCTTCGTGGCGGCTTTCGATCATACGAGCGGCGACAGCCGCGACATGACGCTTGCCTATGTCGTGCGCGCCGTAACGCCGGGCGTCTACACGCTGCCCGCGGCAACCATCGAGGACATGTAC
>JBQCFH010000313.1:0-6172 GCA_051959385.1 Rhizobiaceae bacterium
GCCGGCCGAGGTCAAGGAGATGTACCCGCATCTCAACATCGACGGCGTCGTCGGCGCGGTGCACCTGCCGCTCGACGGCCAGTGCGATCCCGCGAACATCGCCATGGCGCTCGCCAAGGGAGCCCGCCAGCGCGGCGCCAAGATCGTCGAGGGGATCAAGGTCAGCGACGTTCTGGTGAAGAACGGGCGCGTCGCCGGCGTCTCGTGGGAGAAAAACGGCGAGCGCGGCGAGATCGCGACCGACATCGTCGTCAACTGCGCGGGCATGTGGGCGCGCGAGCTAGGGGCCAAATCCGGGGTCGCGATCCCGCTACACGCCTGCGAGCATTTCTATCTCGTCACCGAGCCGATCGAGGGCCTGTCGCGCCTGCCGGTGCTGCGCGTGCCCGACGAATGCGCCTACTACAAGGAAGACGCCGGCAAGATGATGCTCGGCGCCTTCGAGCCGAAGGCGAAACCATGGGGGATGGACGGCATCCCGGAAGATTTCTGCTTCGACCAGCTGCCGGCCGATTTCGCGCATTTCGAGCCGATCCTGGAGATGGGCGTCAACCGCATGCCGATGCTCGGGACCGCCGGCATCCACACCTTCTTCTGCGGGCCCGAGAGTTTCACGCCGGACGACCGCTACTATCTCGGCGAGGCGCCGGAGCTTTCCGGCTACTGGGTTGCGGCCGGCTACAATTCGATCGGCATCGTCTCTTCCGGCGGCGCCGGCATGGCGCTCGCGCAATGGATCAACGACGGCGAGCCGCCCTTCGATCTCTGGGAAGTCGATATCCGCCGCGTCGAGCCGTTCCAGAAGAACCGCCGCTACCTGCGTGAGCGCGTATCGGAGACGCTCGGCCTGCTCTATGCCGATCACTTTCCCTATCGGCAGATGGCGTCGGCGCGCGGCGTGCGCCGCTCGCCGATCCACGAGCAGCTGAAGGCGCAGGGCGCCGTCTTCGGCGAGGTCGCCGGCTGGGAGCGCGCCAACTGGTTTGCGCGCGATCGCCAGGAGCGCGAATACCGCTACTCATGGAAGCGGCAGAACTGGTTCGACAACAGTCGCGAGGAGCATCTTGCCGTAAGGAACGGCGTCGGCCTCTTCGACATGACCTCCTTCGGCAAGATCCGCGTGGAAGGCCGCGACGCGCTTTCCTTCCTGCAGCGGCTTTGCGGCAACGACCTCGACGTGCCCGCCGGCCGCATCGTCTATACGCAGATGCTGAACGAGCGCGGCGGCATCGAGAGCGACCTGACCGTCACACGCCTGGCGGAAACGGCGTTCCTGCTGGTCGTGCCGGGCGCGACGCTGCAGCGCGACCTCGCCTGGCTCAAGAAGCATCTCGGCGACGAGTTCGCCGTCATCACCGATGTCAGCGCCGCCGAGGCCGTGCTCTGCATCATGGGGCCCTACGCGCGAAAGCTCATGAGCAAGGTCAGCCCGAACGATTTCTCCAACGAGGCCCATCCCTTCGGCACCGCGAAGGAGATCGAGATCGGCATGGGCCTCGCCCGCGCCCACCGCGTCACCTATGTCGGCGAACTCGGCTGGGAGCTCTACGTGCCGACCGAGCAGACCGCTCATGTCTTCGAGGCGATTATGGAAGCCGGTGCGGACACCGGCCTGAAGCTCTGCGGCCTGCACGCGCTCGACTCCTGCCGCATCGAGAAGGCGTTCCGCCATTTCGGCCACGACATCACCGATGAGGACCATGTGCTGGAAGCCGGGCTCGGCTTTGCGGTGAGGCCCGATAAAGGCGATTTCATCGGCCGCGACGCCGTGCTCCGCAAGAAGGATGCCGGCCTGTCACGCCGGCTGGTCCAGTTCCGGCTGACCGACGCGCAACCGCTTCTCTTCCACAATGAGGCCGTAGTCCGCGACGGCAAGATCGTCGGCACGGTCACGTCCGGCAATTACGGCCATCATCTCGGCGGCGCGGTCGGTCTCGGCTATGTGCCCTCGGAAGGCGAGAGCGCGGCGGATGTGCTCGCCTCGCGCTACGAAATCGAGATCGCCGGCGAGCGCTTCCCGGCAGAGGCGTCGCTGAAGCCGATGTATGATCCGAAGGCGGAGCGGGTGCGGGCGTGAGGCAGCTCCGTCATCCCGGTTTGCGACAGGAGCAAAGCGAACTGTCGCAAGACCGGGACCCATTCCGTGGCATTACGGCGATGCGCAAGCGGGCCAGAATGTGGCGCCGCAAATTTTGAGCCATCAAAGCACTGCCATTACATCCACGGAATGGGTCCCGGTCTTCCGGCCATCGCTTCGCGCTGCCCGGAAACCGGGATGACGCGCGGTGATTGCTACGCCCCGTAAACCTCCGCCAGCACCGCCGGCAGCAGCCCCGGCAGGTCCTCCGCGATCAGCCCCGGGCCGAAGCGATTTCCCGCCTCGCCATGCATCCACACCGCCGCACAGGCCGCTTCGAAGACCGGCATGCCCTGCGCCAGCAGCCCGGCAATCATTCCGGAAAGCACGTCGCCGGAGCCCGCCGTGGCAAGGCAGGGCGTCCCGTTGGCGTTGATCGCGGCGCGCCCGTCGGGTGCCGCGATCACCGTGTCCGGCCCCTTGTAGACGACGACGGCGTGGGCGCGCGCCGCGGCCCGGCGCGCCCTGTCGAGCTTGGAAAGGGTTGCGTCCTCGGCAAGCCCGGGGAAAAGCCTGGCGAACTCGCCTTCATGCGGCGTCAGCACCAGCGGAGGCGCATGTCCCGAACCTGCCGTGATGAAGAGCGAGGCGGGTGCGTCGCGGAACGAGGTAATGCCGTCGGCATCGAGCACCAGTCCTCCGAAGTCGCCTTTTTCCAGCACCGCCAGCGCCAGCTCCCGTGTCTTTTCGCCAACGCCGAATCCCGGACCGAGGACGAACGCGTCCGGCTTGCGTCGTTCGATGAAAGCTTTCAGATCGTCCGTATCGTCCACCTTGGCGAGCATGATCGCCGTCAGGTGCGAGGCATTGACGAGCATGGCGGCGGCGGGGGAAAGCACGGTTACCGCCCCTGCCCCGATCCGCGCCGCGGCAAGTGCAGCCAGCCTGGCCGCGCCGGTCGCCGACGGTCCGCCGGAAAAGACGCAGGCGTGGCCGCGCCGGTATTTATGCGTGTCGACGGCCGGCCGCGGCAAGGCATGAAGCGAAAGAGCCGGCGTGTTTTCGTAGGTCCTCGGCCGGATCGTCTCGAGCACGTCGTCCCGGATGCCGATGTCGGCCAGGATCGTTTCGCCGCAATATTCCCGGCCCGGATAAAGCAGATGCCCCGGCTTGGGCCGGAAGAAAGTCACGGTGAGGTCGGCGTTCGGCGCAACGCCAAGCACCTTGCCGCTCGCACCGGAAATGCCGGAGGGGAGATCGATCGCGATCACGGCCGCGCCGGCGCGCTCGATTTCACCCACCGCCTGTGCCGCATCGCCTTTGAGCGGCTTGGACAGGCCGGCCCCGAACAGGGCGTCAATCACCAGGTCGCCGGCGTCGGCACGAAACGTTGCAAGGGGCTCGGGCGCAACGGCGCATTCGCGGGCGGCAATTGCCGCATCCGTTCCGGCCTTCGGCGAAGCCAGGCTCCAGACCCTGACCGCCACGCCGGCTTCCGCGAGCAGCCGCGCCACGACATAGCCGTCGCCGCCATTGTTGCCGGGTCCGCACAGCACATGCGCCACTGCCGTTTCAGGGAAGCGCTCCAGCACGGCCGCCGCGACAGCCGCGCCTGCCCGCCGCATCAGCTCGATGCCCGTAAATGGCCCCGCCCCGATCGCCAGCCGGTCCGCCTCGGCCATTTCCTCCGGTGTCAGCAATTCGTGCGGCATCGGTCCTCCACTCAGCACAAGGCGAACATAGGGCCCATTCCCTGCCGGCCGCAACCAAGCTGGACTGCCCAACGGATAGGCAATATGCATTCATTTCGAGCAGGGACGCCGACGGCTCACGAGTGCAAGGACGTTCGGGCCGCCGCGCCGACGCCGCGAAAGGCACCTCGTGCCGTTGATTGCGGCACGAACCTGTGACAGCACGCTTCGGCGTGGCTTGGCACGCTTCATGCTACAGCCTTGGCCGGAGCCGGGAGCATAACCCGTCTCAACCAGTGGAGAGCAGACCGGACATGAAGAAGATCGAGGCGATCATAAAGCCCTTCAAACTCGACGAGGTGAAGGAAGCGCTCCAGGAGGTTGGGCTTCAGGGGATCACCGTGACCGAGGCGAAGGGCTTCGGCCGCCAGAAAGGCCACACCGAGCTTTATCGGGGCGCCGAGTACGTGGTCGACTTCCTCCCCAAGGTGAAGGTCGAGGTGGTCCTCGGCGACGACATGGTGGAAGCGGCGATCGAGGCCATCCGCAAGGCGGCCCAGACCGGCCGCATCGGCGACGGCAAGATCTTCGTGTCGAATGTCGAGGAAGTCATCCGCATCCGCACGGGCGAGACCGGGATCGACGCCGTCTGAGCGGCCATCCCGAGAAATCAAACTGTCACAGGGAAAGATATTATGACGACTGCCAATGAAATCATGAAGCAGATCAAGGACAACGAGGTGAAATTCGTTGATCTGCGCTTTACCGATCCGAGGGGCAAGCTGCAGCACCTCACCATGGACATCGCCGAGGTGGACGAGGACATGTTCTCCGACGGCGTCATGTTCGACGGCTCCTCGATCGCCGGCTGGAAGGCGATCAACGAGTCCGACATGGTGCTGATGCCGGATACCGACACGGTCCACATGGATCCGTTCTTCGCGCAGTCGACCATGGTCGTCTTCTGCGACATTCTCGACCCGGTTTCGGGCGAATCCTATAACCGCGACCCGCGCGGCACCGCCAAGAAGGCCGAAGCCTACATGAAGGCGGAGGGCATCGGCGACACGATCTATGTCGGTCCGGAAGCCGAGTTCTTCGTCTTCGATGACGTGAAGTACAAGGCCGACCCGTACAATACGGGTTTCAGGCTCGATTCGTCCGAGCTGCCGTCCAACGACGACACCGACTACGAGACCGGCAATCTCGGCCACCGTCCGCGCGTCAAGGGCGGCTATTTCCCCGTGCCCCCGATCGATTCCTGCCAGGACATGCGTTCGGAGATGCTCTCCGTCATGTCGGAGATGGGGGTGCGCACTGAGAAGCACCATCACGAGGTCGCGGCCGCGCAGCACGAACTCGGCCTGAAGTTCGACACGCTGGTGCGCAACGCCGACAAGATGCAGATCTACAAGTACGTCGTGCACCAGGTGGCGAACGCCTACGGCAAGACCGCGACCTTCATGCCGAAGCCGATCTACGGCGATAACGGCTCGGGCATGCACGTGCACCAGTCGATCTGGAAGGACGGCAAGCCGACCTTCGCCGGCAACGAATATGCCGGCCTTTCGGAAAGCTGCCTCTATTACATCGGCGGCGTCATCAAGCACGCCAAGGCGATCAACGCCTTCACCAATCCGCTCACCAACTCCTACAAGCGGCTGGTGCCCGGCTTCGAGGCGCCCGTGCTGCTCGCCTACTCGGCGCGCAACCGCTCGGCCTCCTGCCGCATCCCCTTCGGCACCTCGCCGAAGTCGAAGCGCGTCGAGGTCCGCTTCCCGGATCCGGGCGCGAACCCCTATCTCGGCTTCGCGGCTCTGCTGATGGCCGGCCTCGACGGCATCAAGAACAAGATCCATCCCGGCCAGCCGATGGACAAGGATCTCTACGACCTGCCGCCGAAGGAGCTGAAGCGCATCCCGACCGTCTCCGGCTCGCTGCGCGAGGCGCTGATGAACCTCGACAAGGACCGCGGCTTCCTGAAGGCCGGCGGTGTCTTCGACGACGACCAGATCGATGCCTTCATCGAACTGAAGATGGCGGAGGTGCTGCGCTACGAGATGACGCCGCACCCGATCGAGTTCGACATGTACTATTCCGTCTGATCGACGGGTCCGAATACGACAGAAGGCCGCGGCGTTCCTTGCCGCGGCCTTTTCGATTCAGACATCAGGAACATGCGAGGGCATGCGGCACCTCGCGCAAATGCCATTTCCAAAGTGGCGCCGGACGCCTATGAATGCCGGCTAATGTCCCTGCCTTGGTGATCCCGGCATGTCCACGCCCGTCCTCACCGTCATCCTGTTCGCCGCGCTGCTCCACGCCGCGTGGAACGCGCTTTTGAAATCGCAGCCGGACAAGACTGCGGGCGCGCTGGCGGTGACGCTGGGGAGCGCACTGATGG
>JBQCFH010000314.1:0-14511 GCA_051959385.1 Rhizobiaceae bacterium
GATGAGGAAGGGCGGGATCGGCAGGAACAGGACCGACAGAATGGTGACGATGCCGAGCGCGAAGCCGACGTCGCGGCCGTGTTTCCTTATCTCGGTCGTCGAACTGGTGTCGGTGATGGCCATGCTGTGCCCGGTTCCAAACGCCCCAGCCGCGTGAGCCGCGGCCGGGCGAAACTAGCGGGCGAAGCTTGCGCGAGGGTGAGGCGATTGGCGTCTGACTCTAAGACCGGGCCGGCGGCTCAATCGCGAGCGATCATCGAGGCCTGTCCGGATTGCCAGACGGCTCCAAATCGCTCGACCAGGGCAGCGAATAGCCGAGGCGGCAGGAAACCATAGTCATAGCGATCCCGCGTTCCCGGAATCGGCCTCAGATCATATCCCGGCCAGACGAAACGGTTTCCTTCATCCAGGATGACCCAGGAGCGATCGGCATCCAACCCAAGATGTCGCTTGACCGCGGCAGGTATCTCCAAAGCCGAGGCAGGTTTTGACGGGGCAGTGTGTGTGATCGGCACGACAGTCACCGCCACGCCGTATTCCGTGCGATCGGCGGACAGTACGATTACGCACGGACGATCCTTCCGGCCCTCTTCGAGGCCGGCACGATGTTCGTGATGCCATAGATAGGCGTAGGAGATGACGAGCCCTCGCTGAGGCTCGGGAACTGGCATTCCTATTCGTCGTCCAAGAGGGAATTCAGGTGGTCATGCTCGGGCGACATCCGACCGGCGGCGATTTCGTCGACCGCCTCTTTCGAGAGATCTGCCGTGGCGAAGGACTGTTGCGCCATCGCCTTCAACCGCTGCAAATCCTCGAATTCGACGGCAGAAACGAAATAGCCGGTCGCCCTGCCATGGCTCGTCACCGCAACCGGCTCGCGCTGGACGATCTCCCTGTAGAGGCCAAAATTGCGAGTGAATTCAGTTGCCGGAACCTGACGCATAGCGAAACTCCACCAGAGACACGCAATTTACGCATTTTTCGCTATCTACGCAAGTCCGGCGCCGGGTCAGAACCCGTTCTGGATGCGCTGGAAGACCACGTTGGAGAAGGAGGATATCTGGGCGCCGACGAATGGGCCGGTGATCGCCGTTACGACGAGAATGGCGACGATCTTGGGCACGAAGGTCAGGGTGATTTCCTGGACCTGCGTCAATGCCTGGATGAGCGCGATGCCGACGCCGACGACCATCGCCACCAGGACGGCCGGGCCGGAGGCGAGCAGCACCGTCCAGATCGCATATTGCACGATGTCGAGCGCGTCGGCTTCGTTCATGGGGAGCGTCCTCGCGGTCCTACCGCTACTGTATCACCACGCCGCTCTGCATGGTGACTTCCTCGCCGGTATCGAGGATGGCCACCAGTCCGTCGGAAGTGAGGCGGACCGAGGAAACGGTTCCGGAAGTGTCGCCGTCGGCCGAGGTGACGGTGTGGCCGATGATGTTGCCGGCCTGCGCCAGCGCGGAGGTCTGCAGCAGTTCGTCCAGCTTGGAATTCGTCTGCACCGACTGCTCGACCTGCGAGAACGTCGCAAGCTGCGCAACATATTCCGTCGAATCCATCGGCTTGGTCGGATCCTGGTTCTTCATCTCTGCCATGAGCAGCTTCAGGAACGACTGGTAGTCGATGTTTGGTCCGGCGGCCTGCGCCGTCGAATTGGTCCCTGTCGTGGAATTGCCGCTGTTGCCGACGGGTGGCACGGTCATCAGGCGATCTCCCGCAGTTCGGGTTGATAGGCCGTCCTCACCGCGCCTCGATGGAGGATTTCGTCCTCGAGGCTGTAGAGGCCGCGGATGGTCTTCAGCGCATCATAGACATGGCCTTCGGCGACGAGCTGATCGATGTGCTTCAGCGAAGACAGGATGTGCTCGTTGCGAAAACTCCGAAGCAACATCGGCAGCGACTGCCGGAACATGTCGCGCGCCTGGTCCGCATTGCCGGGGTTCATCAGCATGATCTGCAGGACGAAATAAAGCTGGCGGAGCGGCGTCGATGCCTGTTCCGGCTGCAGCACATGGCTTTCGAGCAGGAACTGCGTATCGTTGAGCAACTCGATCGTCACCTTGCGGTCGACCTTGATCACGGCGCCGTTGATGTAGATCTTCTCGTTCGCCTTCAGCGATATCTTGAGCGTGTTCTTCATTGTATCCCGTCGCGGATGATCTGCGATACCTCGATGAGACCCTCGAAATTCTGCGACTGCCCCTGGCGGACGGCCTCGCCTTCGCGCAGCAGCCAAAGCCCGATCGAGATCAAATTGGCGCGCAGCTCGACCGGGAGCGCGTTCTCGGAATTGCCAAGGTCTTCCATGAAGGAGGTCCAGATGCGGTTCATGAAGTGGATGGCCTCGACCGCCTGCGGCGAGCCGGCGCCGCTTTCCCTGGCGGTCGAGAGCAGGTCGATGGACCGGCTGAGCAACTGGCGTTCGCGGTCCTTCGCGTCGGCAATCGAGTCGGTCTGAATCTCGGCATACGAAAATTGGTACATGTCGGGTCCGTTGCGTTTCGCCTGAGGTTGCGGGTCAGCTGAGGAAATTGACGAGGCTGAGTTGCTGGATGCGTGCGGTGAGCGAGTAGGACGTCTCGATCTGGCTGAGCAGCGAGGTGATCCGGGTCGATGCCTCGTAGGGGTCTACCCCTTCGAGATCCTGGAGATTGCGCTGGAAAAGGTCGACCTGCGACTTGATGCGGTCGGTGGCGCCGGAGACCTTGTTCTGAATGACGCCGAGCTGGGCTTGCTGCGAGGCGGAATCGGTAAGCGAGTCAGCGATCAAGCCGGATGCCTTGTCGACGAGCGCGTCGCGGGCGCCCTGACCGAGATTGCCCTGCATGAAATCGGACACCATCGCGGCGGCCATCATGAATTTTTTGGTGCCGACGGAGTTGGCGCTGACGGAGGTCTGCGCCGTCTCGTTCAGCGCGATGCGGCTGGTGATCGGCTGGTCCGTGGCGTTCGACCAGTTGGTTCCCCAGCCGGAGCCGAGGAACTGCGGGCTGACGACATTGTCGATGTAGTCGTTCATCTGGGCGGCCGTGATGTTAGCGGCCGCCGGGTCGGTCGGGGCAAAGCCGAAATAGGTCTGGAAGGAATCGTCCAGCGCCTGCCTGGCCGGCGAACCGGCGGCGGTAAAATCGTTGATCGGCTGAACGTCGGTATTGATGCCGGCAAAGATGTATTCGCCATTGACGCTCGAATTGAGGATCGACGTCACCGAACTCAGCGCGGTCTGCGCGGCGCTTTGCGTAACGGTCGTCGCGACGCCGCTGCCCTTGTCGGCGGTCAGCGCCGACAGGAAGGTTTGCGTCAGGTCGTTGATCTGCCCGAGCGCATCCTGGGTGGCTGAAAGCCTGGTCGAGATGAGGTTGTTCGAATCGACGAGGCCGTTCAGCCGGTCCACGTCGCGGGAAAGGGAGACGGCCTGGCCCGTGCGCGAGCCGAGCGTGACGCCGGGATCGGCGAGCTTGCCGGTGGTCACCTCGGTCTGCGCCTTGGTGAGCTCCTGCTGCATGCTCATAACCTGGTAGCGCATCGCGTTCGACACGGCCTGCGAGGATATGAAGGTCGTCTTCATCCGCGTGTCCCTAGTTCACCGCGTCCAGCAGGGCGCCGAGCATGGCGTCGACCGTCGAGATCATGCGCGCCGACGCCTGGTAGGAATGTTCGAGATCGAGCAGCATCGACATCTCCTCATCGATGTTTACCCCCGTCGAGTTGGAAAGCGCCTGCGCGGTGCGCGTCATCAGCGCGTTCTTGTTGTCGGCAGCGTTCGAGGCGTCCTTGCGCGCCGCCTCGAAAGAGCTGATGGCGTTGGTGGAATAGGTCATCACGCTGGCGTTGGAACCGGCGCCTGCCGCCGGATCGAAAGCCATCGGCTTGTCGAGATTCTGGGAGTAGCGGATCAGAAGATCGGAATAGGAGGCATTGCCGCCGGTATTGGCGACATAGCCAGCGCCGCCCCCGCCGCCGTCGCGCAACACGGAAGCGCTGCCGCCGACCGTCGAATCCATCGCCGGGTTGACCTTGATGACGCCGGCCAGCCCGGGCACCAGCGTGCCGGCGGCCGGCATCGCCGGCGCACCGGGCCAGGTGAAGAGGCCGGGCGTATCGGCCAGCGTGCCGCTGCCGCTCGGGTCCGTCTCGGCGAAGGCGCTGATCAGCCCGCGCGCGATCTCGTCGAGCTGGCTCTGCATGGTCGTCGCCGTGTTGTCGCGCAGTTGCACCATCGCCTGCAGCTTGCCGGAGGCGGTCGTGTTGCCGCCGACGCCGGCCGTGAGCGGGACGCCGTCGACCATGATGGCGTTGCCCATCGTTGTCGCCGAATAGCCGCCCGTGGGGTCGAAGGTGACCGTGCGCGGCACCGTCTCGTAAAGCGTGGCGCCGTCGGAGGTCATCAGCACCATGTCGCCGTTGGTGCGCTTGATGGTGGAGATCGAGACATATTGAGAGATCTGCTTCAGCAGCCCGTCGCGCTGATCCTCGATATCGGAAACGTCGCGGCCGGTCTGGTTGCCGGCGACGATGGCGCGATTGGCCTGGTCGAAGCTGGTGAGCAGATTGTTCAGATCCGAGACGGCCTGCGAGATCTGGTTGTCCATATCCGTCCGGAAGGACTGGATCGCCTGGGTGCTGTCGTTCAGATTGCGTACGAGCTGGCGGGCGGATTCGACTGCGTTCTCGCCGAGGCTCGTATTGGAGGGCGATGCCGAATAGAGATTGAGCGCCTGCTGGAAATCGCCAAGCGCCGCCGCGGCCGAACTCTGGTTGTCGACGCCGTTGACCGCCTGGCCGAGGTTCTGCATGCCGTCGAGCAGCGTGCTCTGCCCCTGGTAGGAGGAGAGCGCCTGAAGGTTGCTGCGGAACAGAACGTCGTCGGTGGTGCGCTGGATGTCGACGACCGTGGCCCCGGGTGCCGTGCTGACGATGGTGGCGGATCGCCTGGCATAGTCGGCGTTTCCCGAATTCGAGATGTTCTGGGAAACGACCGTCGTCTGGCGCGTCGCGTTGAAGAGCGCCGACTGTGCGATGTTGAGGGCCGTTGTCAGCGACATTCGGATTATTCTCTGCTGACGCTACAACACATGGCTACCGCGCAAGATTGACGAGCACGTCCATCAACTCGGAGCCGGTCTGGAACACTTTCGAGTTCGCTGTGTAGGTGCGCTGCGATTCGATCATGTCGGTAAGTTCCTGGGCGATGTCGACATTCGAATTCTCCAGCGCGCCGGACCTGATGCCGCCGAGCTTGCCGTCTCCCGGGAAGCCAAGGGTCGGGTCGCCGGAATCGGCGGTGGCGGCGAAGACGTTGCCCGACAGGGTCTGCAGGTTGTCGGCGCTTTGGACGGCGGCCAGCGGAACGCGGTAGAGCGCGCGCAGCGAACCGTCGTCGAACTGGGCGTAGACGGTTCCGTCTCCGGCGATCTTCACGTCCTGGATGGAGCTCGGCGGGTTGCCGTTCACCCTGGCGTCATAGACGCTGTAATTGGCCGCGAACTGCGTCGTTTGAGAAAGATCCAGCGTGACCGTGCCGCCATTCGGAACCGGAATGTCGATGGTCGAGGCGCTGGTGCTGGCAAGCTGGTTGGTCGTCGCGTCGAAGGTCAGCGTTTGCGTCGCAAGCGGCCCGGATGCATAGGGGAAGCCGCTGCCCGGGGTCGCCTGGGACTGGTCATAGACCGCCATTTCCCAGGTGTTATCCGCCGTTTTTGTATAATAGACGTCGAGCAACTGCTTGGCGCCCGCATTGTCGTAGGCGACGATCGAGGACTTCGCGGTATAGGTGGCAGTGGACGCATTGGCCGAGGGCAGGTCGGCGGCGGCCACGATATCGCCCGTCTGCGGAAGATTGACGTAGAGATCGCCGGTCGAGGAAGGCGTGGCCGTCAGGCCGGTCTGCGAAATGGTGACCGGTTCCAGGCCGGCAAAGCCGTTGGCGGTCACCGACGGGGTACCGTTGGCGAAGCTGTAGCCAAGGAGCGTATAGCCGGCGGCATTGACGAGATGGCCGTCCGCGTCGGGGACGAAATTCCCGGCACGCGTCAGATAGGGCGTGCCGTTGGTGTCGGCGACGACGAAGAAACCCTGTCCGTCGATTGCGAGATCGGTCGAAGAGGTCGTGTATTGCAGGATGCCGCTTTCCGAAATGGCGTGCCTGGTCGTGGTGGTAACGCCGCCGGAATTGTAGTTGCCCGTAGAGCCGGGGATGACGAGCGAGGAGAACTGGGTTCCGGCGCGCTTGTAGCCGGCGGTGCTGGAATTGGCGATGTTGTCGGCGGTGGCTGACAACCGGTTCGCCTGCGCTTCCATGCCGGAAACCCCGGTGCGCATCATGCCGTACAAACTCATGGCGTGGTCTCCTCGGTTCTCATGCCTTAGCCGGGGAGGGTAGCGCGGCTGACTTGCGCGAAGCTGTTGTCGCGCAGAGAGATGGCGAGCTCAGTCAACCAGGCGGTAGCCGAGGAAACGCTTCGAGTCGATCGGATCGAAGCCGAGCCGTTCGCGGAGCTTTTTCCGAAGCTTGCTGATGTGGCTTTCCACCACGTTCTCCTCGACCTCCTCGTCGAAGATTCCGTAGATGGCGTTGAACACCTGCGTCTTGGTTACGCGGCGGCCGCGATTCGAGGCCAGGAACTCCAGGATGCGGCGCTCCCGGCGCGGAAGCGGAAAGGGCTCTCCGCCGATCTCGGGGTCGCGCCCGTCCATGAAGATGCACATGTCGCCGATATCGGTATGGTTCGCCTCTTTCTGGACGCGGCGGCGGATCGCGGAAATTCGCGCCAGGATTTCACGGATGTGGACCGGTTTGCGGATGACGTCGTCGACGCCCGATTCGAACCAGCGCAGCGTGCTTTCCAGCGAATGCTGCTCGCTGAGCGCGATCACCGGGGCGCTGGTGCGGCCACGGATCATGCTGGGGGAGACGAGGTTCTCCTCGCACTCGCCGATTAGGAAGGCGCGTACGGCCTTCAGGTCCTCGTCGGCCGCGCTCGATACCCATTCGCCGAATTCGTCCGACCGGAAGCCGGCGCTGGCCACGCCTTCACGATCGAAAAGCGAATGATATCCTTCCTTTACGAGATCACGCTCGTCCACGATCACGATCATCGGCCCGCCCTCCGAATCAATATTTCCAAAGCCCGGGGCAAGAGGTAACGGCGACCGGCAGGGCCGGACACCCGTCATTTCTTGCGAGTCATTTCTTGGGAATCATCCAGCCGGACGGCCGTGCGACGCGAATCCCCCAAAACCCGGCACAAAGGCTAGAGGGAGGTCCTTAACGAGACGTTAACCATAAATCCGGCTTCGGTGAGGGACTGCGCGCCTGCCATCAGGGGTTGCAGAACTGCCTGGCGTTCGGCGTCCATTTGCCGAAGCCGGTGGCGACCATGTTGGCGATCACCCGGCAGACATAGACTTTCTGAGCCGGATCGTTGTCGGGGCCGGCATGGTAGCGGGCGACCGCCATTGACCAGGTCATGTGCTGCTGCTTCAGGTCGACGAGGAAGCGGGCTGCATAGTCGACATTGTGGTGCGGATCGAACATCTCGGAAATGCCGGCGAAGTGGCTGCCGTGATAGCGCTCGTTGATCTGCATGCAGCCAACATCGATGAGCTTGGCGCCGCGGCTCTTGGCCCCGGCGAAAATACGCAGCGCTTCGGCGCGGCTCGCCGGGAATACGGCCTTGCCCTCGATGTTCATGGCGTTCGGCTGCAGGCTGCCCTTCCTGCCGGTTTCCGCGAGGCCGACGGCGTAGAGGATGCCGACCGGCACACCGTATTCGGCGGAAGCGTGCAGGATCTCCGTCTCGCAGGGATTGACCGCAGCGGAGGCTCCGAACGCGGCGAAGCTAGATAAAGACGCCGCGGCGAGGCAGGCGATCAGCCACCTGCTGAACCAAACCGATGCCGCGTTCCGCCGCGTCCTCATATCCACTCTCCGAACCTTGCCGATGTTGCCCCGCTTGCCGCTCCGATTGTCCCGACATGGAGAAGGGACTGCCGCCCTGGCCGGCAAAGCCGCCGGCGGAGCCGTCCCGCGCCGCCGATTGACCCTGGGGCTGGCCCTGCGTTGGCGATTGCGTCTGTGCTTGCGGCTGGGCCTGCCGCACGGTCACCTTGTCGACCTGAAAGCCAAGCGATTGCAGGGACTTGACGATATCCGAGCTGTCGCCGGAGAGGCGGCGCTGGGCGTCCGGCGTCTCGACTTCGATGTCGATGGTCAGGTGGCTGCCGGAATATTTCAAATTGGCGGTCACCGCGCCGAGTTCGACGGGCTGCAGCTGGATGCGCAGCGACTGGACCGGAAGAGCGCCGGCGGGCGCACCGGACGCCGCCGCCGCGGAAGCGGCTGTCGTGTAGCGCGCCAGCCTGCCGCCCCCGGCAAGCGCGGCCGCGAAGGACGCAGCGCTGCCGGAGGAAGGCACCATCTGCGCCGTCGGCAGCGGCGTGGCGGCGGAATCGCGCTTCGCCACGGCGGAGATTATTGCGGCATTCTGTGCGCCCTTGCTCTGCGCGCTGCCGCCTTCGTCCTTGCCCTCGCCGTCCGGATTGACGCCGGCGTTGGTGGTCTCCTGAACGGCGGGCATCGCCGCGGCCTGGCCGTCGCCGGTCGACGCCGGCGCGGGAGCCGATATGCCTTGCGCGGCGGGCTTGCCGGCATGGTCCATCGCGGCGACCTTGGCCATGAACGCCGCCGAAGGGCTGGCGGCTTCCGTGCCTGCGGCAACGCTGACCGAGACGCCGGCAGCGGGAACGAGGCCGGCCGCGGCTGTCGGAGCGGCGGCTGATCCGCCATCGCCGGCCGGAGCAGCAGGCGTTCCCGCCGCTTGCGCTTGCGCAGGCAGATTTGCGAGGAACTGGGCGGGCTTGCCGCCGGCGGCCGGCATCGCCCCGCCGGCGGTTGCGGCCGCTGCGGCAGAATCCGCGGCCGCGGCCGGCGCAGCCAGTCCGGACATGAGGACGCCACCGCCGTTCGCCAAGCCCGCTGCAGCGCCTTGGCCGTTGGCCGTGCCGGCATCGTCGGCACTATCCGGCGCGTCTACGTCGGCCTGGCCGTTTGCCGCGGCAGCAGCAGGCCACGGCTGGGCCAGCGCCCGTTCCGCCTTCATGTGCAGGGGCAGGGCGCCCTTGTCCTTGTCGTCCCCATCCTTTTCCGCGTCATTGTCCTGCTCGTCCTTGGCGGCGGAACGGTCGACCTTGTCGTCCTTTGCGGGAGCCGTCCTGCCGACGCTGGCGTTATCGGCCGCGGCATCGCTGCTCCCGGCGGGATCCGGCGTCCTATCGTCCCGGGAACGGGCCTTCGGCTTTGCGTCCAATGCCTGGGAGAAATGCTCGGACTGGGCCGATGCGGTGCGGGCCGGCGGAGCGGCGGCAATGGGCAAGCCCAGCTGGACGGCAATCCCTGGCATCATTCGGTCTCCTTCAGGAGTTTGTCTATGGCGGCGAGTTTCTCGCGTGTGTCCGCGACGATCTTGTCGGAAGCCTCCATCGCCTTCGCGTCCGGGCCGGCAGGCGCCGGCTTTTTCCCGGAAGCCGCGGCAGCGGGGGCCATCTCCGCGGCAGGCGGGTGATCCGCGTTCGGCGTGGCGCCGGGCTTAGCCGGTGTTTTCGGCACGGTCGGCGGGGCAATCACCTCGCTGGCGACGGCCCGCGCCGCGTCGAGAAGGCGGCGATCGCTCTCGCTCAGCTGGTCCCTGTCGATCGATGCGAGCTGTGTCGCAATCGCGCCCACCGAGCCCGAGGCGACGGAGGCGATGCTGGAATAGAGCAGCACGCGCGGGTCGTTCGTTTTCGCGCGCGGGTCATTGCGGATGCCGGCTTGGCGCGAGGCGAAGGCCGTCAGGTCCGCCAGCCCGTCGATGGCGCTCTTGCGGGCGAGGCGAAGGTAGATGAACTTGCGCCGCTCGGCGTCCATCTCGTTGAGCGTTCGCGCAACCCGTTCGAGGTCGATATTCTCGTGCATATTGACCACGCCGACGACGAAGCCGTCGACGAACTGGCCGGCATAGGGGGAATGCAGGAACCGCCGGACATATTGCTCGGAATAGTCCAGGAACAGGTCGGGGTCGCGCATCTTGAGCGCGATCAGGACGGAGCGGCGGAGCGCCGCCTCTTCCACGAGAGATCCCGGCCCGAGCAGGCGGGCCTTGTCGAACAGTTTCAGGGCGGCCGCCGAATCCTCCGTCACCGATCCCTTGAGCAGCGCCAGATAGGCGCCGAGCTCGATCGGCTGCGTCAGCGGGTCGAGATCGTGGAGGGCCTTTTCCGCTTCCGCGGGGCGGCCGCGCGCATAGCCGAGCACGCCGTCGCCGAGCGCGGCGCGCGGCGGTTTCAGGTCGAGGCGCGAGACGACGGTCTCGATGGTCGAGGGATTGCCGCCGGAAATCCCGTAGACGAGGAGCGCGTCGAAGTTCCGCCTGTCCTCGAACTCCTTCGGCGAGGCTGCGAGGAGTTTGGCGTCAATCATCTCCAGCAGCTTGCGCTGCATGGGGAAGGCGGCCTCGTCGCCATTCGCTAGACGGTCCTGCACCAGCTCCAGCGAACGCACCAGCTGATAGGGCTGCAGATCGAAGCTCTCCTCGGCGCCGGCGCGCTCGGCGAAGGGCGCGGCGAGCAGGATCGCCGCCGCCAGGCCTCCCGCGCACGCGCCCTTCCACACTATTTGGTCTCCAGCAGTATCTCGATGCGGCGGTTGGCGTCCGCATAGGGGTCGTCCTTGACCTTCAGCTTGCGGTCGGCGAAGCCGGCAACTTCCATCACGCGCTTTTCATCCAGCCCGCCGCGCACCAGCATGTAGTAGGCCGTCTGGGCACGCGCGGTGGAAAGCCGCCAGTTGTCGTAGGTATCGCTCTTGAAGGGCCTGCCGTCCGTGTGGCCGTCAATGCGGATGGCGCCCTTGTGCGCGCTCAGGATTTTCGAGATCTTCTCCATCGCGAGTACGGTCTCGCGGTTGGGGACGGCCGAGCCGATCTCGAACATGCCGAAATCCGACTGGTCGCTGACGGAAATGAGGACACCCTTGTCCGTCTGGGTCACCGTCAGCCCCTTGTAGATCGGATCGTCGCTGCCGAAGGTGCCGGCGAGCTGGTTGCGGATCTCGGCGGCCAGTTTTTCCGTCGCCTTGTCCGGTTGTTTCGCCTCCCCGGCGGCCGGCTTCGAGGCCATGGCTTCCGGACCCGCCTTGGCGGAGCCCGGCTCCGTTGCGGGGCCGCTCTGCTCCGTCCGCTTCTGAACGATTTCGGCCTTGTCCGGCTTTACGACGTCGCGCTCGGCTCTGGCCTCGACTTCGGCGGCGGCTTCGGACGCGGCGGTGGCGGGCTCCGCCTTCGCTTGGACCCGGGCAGAGCCGGCCTCGGCCGAAGCGCTTTCCCGCTCCGCGGCCCCGGGCTTTTCCTTGTCGCCGGTCTCCGCCTCGCCCGCGGCCGCCCTGGCGCTCGCCACCTGCTTGCTTCCGCCGGCGGCGGCCTTGCCGCCGGCGGAATTGTCCGCCATGCCGGAACCTACCGTTGCGGCGGGATCCTTGGGCATTTCGACCTGCTGCGACCAGAAATTCGGGGCGAAGGGATCGCGATAGGTCTGCCCGCCCGAAGCGCCGGTGGCCGGGCCGGAATCGCGCGCGCCGCCATCTCCCTTGGGGCTGATGTTCTGCAGCTTCCCGGTCTCGCCGGCGATCTCGGCCAGCACGGCATAGGGGTTTGCGAACAGGTTCTTGTCCGAATGCCTGCGCGTCTTCGCCTCGTCGAGCGAATTCTCCTCATTGGCCGGCCCGGTCATGATGTCGGGACCGGAGACCGGCTTGTCGGCCTCGTGCTTGTCCTTCTTGGCGGTCACCTCCGGGTCGCCCGGCGTCTTGGAGGCTTCATCGATGCCCTTGCGGGATGTGTTACGGTCGACGAGCTTGACGGGGTTGAAATAGCTCGCCAGCGCCGCCCGGGTCTGCTCGTTGGCTGCGTTGATCAGCCACATGACCAGGAAAAAGCACATCATGGCCGTCATGAAATCGGCGAAAGCGATCTTCCAGACGCCGCCATGGTGGCCCTCGTCCTCGTCGTGCCCGCTCCGGCGGACGATGATGATCTCCTGGTGCTTCGCGCCGTCGGCGTCGATACTCATGCCAGCACCTCATGCACGGCGGCCTGCCATTCCGCCAGCCGCGTCTCCATGAGGCTGCCGTTGACGTCGACGGTCAGGTCGGCCGCGTCGGCTTCCTGATGGCGAAGGTATCTGGACTTGTCGCCCAGCTTCGAAGCGAGCGCCGAGAACAGCGAAAGCGGACCCGAAACACGGATCGTCACCGCGTCGGCGTCGTCGAGCGCTTCGTCGATGGCGCGGGCGAGTTCGCCGATACTGCGCTCCAGGACTTCGTCGCTGACGATCGGCCCGAGGATGCGGGCGACCGTGCCGCTGACAGTTTCGGAGATGCGGGCCTCCATCTCCCGAAGCCCCGCCTCGAGCCGCGCTCCGACTTCCTCGCCATGGCGGCGATTTATCTCGGCGATTTCCGCCGCGTGCCTTTCGCGCTCGGCGGAAAGCGCGGCCTCGTGCTCCGCCGCAAACCTTTCGCTGACTGCCCGCTCCGTGCGCTCGCGTTCTTCGGCAAGCAAAGCGTCGATATCGAGTTTCGGACCGGGCGCCGCCGCCGTTTCGGCCTGGGGCCCGCCGCGCGAGGCGCGCTGCGGCCGCTCGGCGAAATCGGCGAGCATGTCGGCCAATTCGTACCCGGCCATCAGCTTGCCTCCTGATGTGCCCATTTGCGCAGGATCTGCGCGGTTCGCTCTTCATTGAGGTCGACCATGCGCGCCAGCCGTTCCTGCGGCGCCGGCCTGAGCTTCTGGCGCAATTCGTCAATGGGGCTCGCGCCCGGCATGGCCGGGCCGGCGAGCGCGCCGGCGGGGATCTGCGGGTGGCCCTCCGCCGCGGGAAGCGAGCGCTGCACCTCCTCGAAGCTCCGCGCGGCGCCCGGCGCCGGTTTGCCGAGCGCCGCGGCAAGCGGCTTCAAGCCGAACCAGGTGACCAGGAAGGCGACCAGAACGAAAGCCGCCGCGTTGACGAGCGAGAAGATGTGCGCGCCGAGCCGGTCCATGATGCCGGGCGTCTCTACCGGCGCGCCGTCGAGCCCGTCGACGAATTCGACCGCCGCCACGTCGATCTCGTCGCCGCGCTTGTCATCGAAGCCGGTGGCGGAGGCGACCACCTTCCTTATCTCGGCGATGCGGGCGTTGATCTGGTCGTTCGAGGCGTCCTTGCCGAGGATGTCCAGGAGGCGCTGGCGGTTCACCACGACCGCGATCGACAGCCTGGAAATGGAGAAGCCGTCGCTCCTGGTGGCGATCTTCTTCGAGTTGATCTCGTAGTTGGTCGTCTCTTCCTTGCGCTCGCGCTTCTCGCTCGATTTCGGGCCTTCCGTGGCGGCGGAAGGCTGGTCGCTCGGCAGGTTCTGCTCGACCGAGGTCGGCGTCGTCGAGGCTTGCTGCTGGTTGGAGTTGTCGTTGGTCCGCACCGTCTGCACGGAGCGCTCGACGCGCGAGTTGGGATCGAAGATCGTCTCTTCGATCTGTTTCGTGTCGGTGTTGACGGCGGCCTTGACGCTGGCGCGGAAGTTCTCGGCTCCGAGATAGGGCGCGAGCGCCTGGTTGATGTTGTTCTCGATCTCGTTCTCGACCGTCTGTTCCACGCCGAAGGCGCGGCTCGCGGTGTTGCTGGCGGGATCGTCGCCGGCGGCAAGCAGCGTGCCGTTGGTGTCGAGCACGGTGACCTTGTCGGCGTTGAGCCCCGGCACCGCGGCGGCGACCAGAAAGCGGATCGACATGGCGGTCCGGCGCGCGTCAATGCCCGAGGCGCGGATCATCACCGAGGCGGTCGGCTGCTGCTCCTCGCGGCGGAAGTTCGCGCGCTCGGGCATGACGATGTGGACGCGGGCCGACTTGATGCCGTTGATCGACTGGATGGTGCGGGCGATCTCGCCTTCGAGCGCGCGCACGCGCGTCACCTGCTGCATGAAGGAGGTGAGGCCGAGAGAGCCAACATTGTCAAAGAGTTCGTAGCCGGCGTTCGCGCTGGTCGGCAGGCCCTTCTCGGCGAGAAGCATGCGGGCCTGTGCGGTCTTGCCCACGGGCACCAGGACCGAAGTTCCCTTGGAATCGACGTCGAAGGAAATTCCGGCTTCGCCGAGCACGAGACCGATCTGGTTCACGTCGGAGCGGTCGAGCCCGACATAGAGCGTCTCGTAGGCCGGCTTGTTCAGATAATAGGAGGAGACGCCGATCGTCGCCATGACGAGGACCGCGACGGCGGCGAGGATCGCCAGCCTTTTCGGTCCAAAACTTCGAAGATTGTCAACGACGTTCTGGAGTTGGTCAGGCACCGGCACGAAGCTCCCGAAATCAGGCCGGGGAGACCGTAGCCGCCGAAGCTTGTGCGAAAATGAAATCGGGGCGCGCGTGCGGGGGGCCCGCCCGTACCCGTGCCCGGAGAGGCGCGCGTATCGGGAGAGCGGGCGGGTGGACGTGGAGTTGG
>JBQCFH010000315.1:0-3624 GCA_051959385.1 Rhizobiaceae bacterium
GCGGCGTTTCCCACCCCCACCCCCACCGTCTCCGCGCACCCACCCCCCCCAAACGGGGGTGGGTGGACGCCAGTCTCACCCCTTCGCGGCGCCGATCTTCTGGTCCCAGATGTTGAAGGCCTTGACCATCTGCTTCGGCTCAAGCGGCAACTCGAGCGGATTGTTGGCGATCCAGTCGGCGTATTCGGGCCGGCCGAACTTCTTGATGACTTCCTGGCTCTCCTCCGGCGCCATGGAGAGCGGCACGTCCTTCACCGCCGGGCCGGGATAGAAATAGCCCTTGTCGTAGGCGATGGCCTGCTGCTTCGGCTGCAGCATGAAGTTCATGACGTCGAGCAGCACCGCCACCTTCTCGTCGGAAACGCCCTTCGGGATGCACATGTAATGGGCGTCGGTGACCCAGTGGAAGCCCTTGAGCGTTCCGACCTTGGCTTCCGCCGGCACGATGCCGAGCGCGCGCGGGTTGATGTCCCAACCGGTGGTCGAGGCGATCATCCAGCGCGTGCCTTCGCCGAGTTCCTTCATGGTCGGCGTCGTGCCGGTCGGATAATATTCGATGTTCTTGCCGAGCTCGGCGAGATATTCCCAGGTCTTGTCCCAGCCCTTCTCGGGATCCATCGGGTCCTTGTCACCCAGCAGATAGGGCAGTCCCATCAGGAAGGTGCGGCCGGGGCCGGAATTGGCCGGCCGCGCATACATGAACTTGTTCTTGTTGGCCTTGGTCCATTCCAGCAGTTCCTGGGTGGTCGTCGGCACCTGCTTGACGGCGCTCGGCATGTATTCGAGCAGCGGACCGGAGGGGTAATAGGTGACGATGAGACCCTGGTCCTTCGCCAGGCCCTGCATCTTGAAGGCCTGCGGCAGCAAAATCTCCTTCAGGTCCGGCAGTTCCGACATATGCGGCTTGAGGTCGACCCAGAGATTGAGCTCGATGCCGGCGGAGAGCGCATCCGTGCCGGTAAGCACCAGATCGAGGTCCACGCGCTTGGCGGCCTGCTGCGCCTGGATCTTCGCCGGCAGTTCGGGCGACGGCGCCTTGGTGTAGACGAAGCGCGAGACGAAGTCGGGCTTGGCGGCGGCATAGGCATCGAAGGCGCCCTGCGTCAGCGCCAGGTTGCCGGCCACGTCGACGATGGTGATCGTCTGCGGGCTGGACGGCTTCTGCGCCGCGGCGAAGACCTGCCCGCCGAGCGCGCCGTAAGTGGCGATGCCGGCGACCCCGCCCATGAAATCCCTGCGTGTAACTCTCATGATTTCCTCCTGCTTCCCGGCGGTGCATTCCGCCTTCCTGTCATCGATCGGCCTGGCAGGGCCATGGGCAAGAGCGCCGCTGTTCCACGCGTCACGTTCCGTAAGGCGGTCCACGCCTCGGAAAGCAACCTGCCCGGATGAAGCGCCGTTCCTCCCGCCTGCGCCCTGCCGCCGAAACCGACGGACGACATTTCGGCCAGCCGTCTTGGCAAACTCTAGCCACTGATATACTACTATGTCAATCGCTTCGAACGGACGAAAGATGCTGAAGCAGATCGAGGAAAGACGCGGCGGGCGCGCCCGGCCGCAGGCCGCGAAGGCGGTGCGCCGCGTCACGACGGCCTCGGCCATCCACGAGCATCTGCTCGGCGAGATACTCTCGCTGCAATTGTCGCCGGGCACGGCGCTTCAGGAAAAGCTGATCGCGGAGGAATTCGGCGTCAGCCGCACGCCGGTCCGCGAGGCGATCATCCGGCTGGCCGAGGCGGGGCTGGTCGACATCTTTCCGCAATCGGGCACCTTCGTGTCGCGCGTGCCGGTCAACGCCATCCCCGAGGCGGTGATGATCCGCAAGGCGCTCGAAGGCGCCACCGTCGAGGGCGCGGCGGAAATCGCCGACGAGAAATCAGTCGCCCGGCTCGACGCGATCATCGCGCGCCAGCGCGCGCTTGCCGGCATCGGCGACACCAGCGCCTTCCACGAGGCGGACGAGGCGTTCCACGAGGCCATCGCCGACATCAGCGGGCATCCCGGCATCTGGAAGCTCCTGAAACAGGCGAAGGTCCAGATCGACCGCGCCCGCCGCCTGACGCTTCCCGTGCTCGGCCGTATGGACTGGGTGATCGGCGAGCACGCCATCATCCGCGACGCCATCGCCGCGCACGATCCGGCAGCGGCGCGGGCCGCCATGATGAAGCATCTTAGCGCCGTCATTCCGGACATCGGACTGCTGGTCGAGCAGTATCCGGATTATTTCGCATCTTAGACTGTCGGAGTGAGTGAATGCGCCAGGGATGGAGATGGTTCGGCCCGCATGCCGGCGTTTCGCTGGATGCCGTGCGGCAGGCGGGCGCGACCAACATCGTCTCCGCCCTGCACGAGGTTCCGATCGGCGAAGCGTGGACAAAAGAGGGCGTCGCCGAGCGGCGCAATCTGATCGAGACGACGCCGCCCGGCCGCACGCCGCTCGCCTGGTCGGTGGTCGAGAGCGTCCCCATCCCGGACGCCGTCAAGCGCAAGGGCGGCGCGGCCAAAGCCGAGATCGAGGCGTGGATCGCCAGCCTCGAGGCGGTCGCCGCCAACGACATCCGCATCGTCTGCTACAATTTCATGCCGGTCGTGGACTGGACGCGCACCGAACTCGATTTCGTGACGCCGACCGGCGCGACCGCCATGCGCTTCGACCAGGAACGCTTCGCCGCCTTCGATCTCTTCGTCCTGGCGCGCGAGGGCGTCGAAGCCGACTACACGCCCGCCGAGCGCGAGCGCGCCCGCGCCGTGCTCGCGACGATCAGCGAGGCGGAGATGGCGGAGATCGTCCGCATCATCACCTCGGCGCTGCCGGGCTCGACCACCGAGCCGATGACGCTGCCCGGCTTCCGCGAGCGCCTTGCCGCCTACAAGGGCATCGACGCGGCGCGGCTCCGCCGGCATCTGATCGAATTCCTCGCGGCGGTGACGCCGGCGGCGGAAAGCCTCGGCGTCAAGCTGACGCTGCATCCCGACGACCCCCCTCGCCCGCTCTTCGGCCTGCCGCGCATCGCCTCCACCGAGGCGGATTATGCGGCGCTGTTCGAGGCGGTGCCGTCGCCGGCGAACGGCATCTGCTTCTGCACGGGCAGCCTCGGCGTTCGCGCCGACAACGACCTTCCCGCGATGGCGCGGCGGTTCGCATCGCGCATCCATTTCGCGCATCTGCGCGCCACCAAGCGCGAGGCGGACCCGCGCAGCTTCCACGAGAGCGAGCATCTCGGCGGCGATGTCGACATGGTCGCCGTGCTCAAGGAACTCGTCGCGGAGGACCGCCGGCGCGCAGGCGCCGAGAGCATCGTCTTCCGCTCCGACCACGGGCACCGGATGCTCGACGACCTCGACAAGAAGGTTACGCCCGGCTACCCGGCGATCGGCCGCCTGCGCGGGCTTGCGGAATTGCGGGGCATCCTGTTTGCGCTGGGGGCGCCGCCGGAGTGATGGGGCAGCGCAGTTAAGCCCAAGTGCGTTCTCCTGGCTTCTACAAAGGCGCGGTTATCGCAAACAATATTCGACCCCCTCTCCGGGTGGCGGGGGGCAACCCCACAACCCCCCACGCCCGGGGGGCGGGGGGGGCGGGGGCGACCGGCCCCCCCCAACACAACCCCCCCCACAGGGGGGGGG
>JBQCFH010000316.1:0-12589 GCA_051959385.1 Rhizobiaceae bacterium
GCCCCGTGGAAACGAATTCCATGGGACAATAGTCTAACAAGCCCGACATTTTACTTGCGACGAAATGTCATACCCATAACCTGTCCGCCGCCTTGAGCCAAAAAGTGGAGGGATTCATGGATATGCAGGCAAGGGGGTCGGGGGGTTGGTTCGACCGCTCTCCTACGATTGCAGGACCGGGTTTCAGCCGGTGGATGGTGCCGCCGGCTGCACTTTGTGTACATCTCTGTATCGGGCAGGCTTACGCGTTCAGCGTCTTCAACCTGCCGATGACCAAGCTGATCGGCATCACCGAATCGGCGCCGGATGATTGGAAGCTCACCCAGCTCGGCTGGATCTTCTCGCTCGCCATCTTCTTCCTCGGCGTTTCCTCGGCGGTGTTCGGCCGCTGGGTCGAGGAAGGCGGGCCGCGCCGCGCCATGTTCACGGCCGCCTGCTGCTGGGCCGGGGGCTTTCTGATTTCCGCGTTCGGCGTCTACATCCACAATCTGTGGGTCATCTATCTCGGTTATGGCGTGATCGGCGGCATCGCGCTCGGCATCGGCTACATCTCGCCGGTCTCGACGCTCATCAAATGGTTCCCGGATCGGCCCGGCATGGCGACCGGCATGGCCATCATGGGCTTCGGCGGCGGCGCCTTCATCGCCGCGCCGCTGTCGGTCTGGCTGATGAGCCAGTTCAAGTCGGCGACCAGCGTGGGCGTGATGGGGACCTTCATCGTGCTCGGCCTCGTCTACTTCGTCTTCATGGTCGTCGGCTCGATCATCGTCCGCGTTCCGCCGGCCGGCTGGGCGCCGGAAGGCTTCGTCGCGCCGAAGGAGAACAAGCTGATCAGCAAGAACGACGTCTTCGTCTACGACGCGCTGAAGACGCCGCAATTCTGGCTGATCTGGTGGGTTCTGTGCCTGAACGTCACCGCCGGCATTGGCGTGCTCGGCCAGGCTTCGGCGATGAGCCAGGAGATGTTCCCCGGCGTCATCACGCCCGTGGCGGCCGCCGGCTTCGTCGGCCTGATGAGCCTGTTCAACATGGGCGGGCGCTTCTGCTGGGCGTCGGTATCGGACTATATCGGGCGCAAGAACACCTATTTCGTTTTCATGGTTCTCGGCTTCGTCCTCTATTGCACCGTTCCGCATGCCGGCGCGATCGGCAGCGTCAGCCTTTTCGTGGTCTGCTTCCTGATCATCATCTCGATGTATGGCGGCGGCTTCTCGACCGTGCCGGCCTATCTGAAGGACATGTTCGGCGTCCGCTATGTCGGCGCCATCCATGGCCTGCTTCTCACGGCATGGTCGGCGGCGGGCATCTTCGGCCCGGTGCTGGTCAACTATATCCGCGCCTACAACGTCAATCACGGCGTGCCGAAGGCGCAGGCATATAATACCACCATGTACATCATGGCCGGCCTGCTGGTGATCGGCTTCATCTGCAACTTCCTGGTGAAGGCGGTCCACGAGAAGTACCACATGAAGTCCGAGGCGGACGCGCTCGACGTCGCCGGACGGACGGCTACGGCCTGAGGAGGACCGACGATGAGCAACGGCAGTCAGAACGGCACGACCACCCTTCATCTGGTGCTTGCCTGGGGTTTTGTGGGCATCCCGCTCGTGCTGGGCGTCCTGCAGACCCTGATCAACGCGATGAAGCTCTTCCAGTAGGGCCTATCGGATTGCGATGGGCGGCCGCCGCCCTGAGGGGCGGCGGCCTGATACGTCTCTGTGCCATGCGGGGGTGCTGCCCGTAGTGGTAAGCTCAAAACTCGCGGAAGTTGAATTCTGTTTTCGCCAGGAGCGAATTACTATCGGGAATTGGCCCATTGACCCTCAACGAGTTTGCGAGCCAGCTTGCTTCTGTTATCGACCGACCGACAGACCTTCGCCCGTTTGTCTGTGAAGGCACGCCGCTGGATTGTGACGTATTTATCGTCGGCTACAATCCTGCAACCAAAATGGATGGCGATTGGTGGCGGTTTTGGAAACCGGGTTACGGCTATCAGAAGAGCGTCTGGTACAACGAGTATATTGCACAGCGCGGAACTTTGAGCAAAACGCGCTCCAAGATCGAAGACATTGCACGAGCACTCGTTGGCGTACGCATACTTGAGGCCAATATCGACGCGCGGCCCTCGTCAGCAAAGAGCACATATCCCAAACCGGCCACGAGGCCCTTCGACTTCGTGCTGAGCGTGTGCCGGCCGAAAGTAGTGATCGCGCACGGGAAGGATGCTGTTTCACATCTTCAAGCGTGGAAGCCAAAGGGTACACTC
The DNA here is from genome assembly GCA_051959385.1 of Rhizobiaceae bacterium. Lineage (GTDB taxonomy): Bacteria > Pseudomonadota > Alphaproteobacteria > Rhizobiales > Rhizobiaceae > Mesorhizobium_L. The sequence continues at coordinate 2,267 of JBQCFH010000316.1, forward strand.
ATTGAGTGTAAGCACTTTATCTATGTCGGTCGGGAACGGACCGCTGAAATCGTGGCTGAGACGCGGCAGGCGCTAGAAAAATAGCGGTCCTACTCTTTGGCCCGCTTCCAACGGCACACGCAGCAAGTTTTCAGTGTCCGGCCGTCGGTGCAGGTGCTTTCGACGGCGGCAGTAGCCGCTCCCTGGCCTCGGCATATTCGCTCGCCAGTCGGTCGACGAGTGCGCCGGCCGGAACCACTTCCTTCACCGCGCCGATGCCCTGACCGCAGCCCCAGATGTCCTTCCATGCCTTCTTCTTCGACGATCCGTCGGCGAAACTCATGGCGGAAGGGCCGGAGACGGGCAAAGCGTCCGGGTCCATACCGGCATTGCGGATGGAGCCCTTGAGATAATTGCCGTGGATGCCGGTGAAGAGGTTGGAATAGACGATGTCGGCCGCCTTCGAAGCGACGATCATCTCCTTATAGGCGTCCGGCGCGCGCGCCTCGGCGGTGGCGATGAAAGGCGAGCCGATATAGGCGAGATCGGCGCCCATGGCTTGCGCGGCGAGGATGGCGCCGCCGCTGGCGATTGCGCCCGAGAGCAGCAGCGGCCCGTCGAACCATTGCCGGATTTCCTGGACAAGCGCGAAGGGCGACAGCGTGCCGGCATGGCCGCCCGCGCCGGCCGCCACCGCGATCAGCCCGTCCGCGCCCTTCTCGATCGCCTTTCTCGCATGCCGGTCGTGGATGACGTCGTGCAGGACGATGCCGCCATAGGAATGGACGGCCTCGTTGACCTCCGGCACGGCGCCCAGCGAGGAGATGACGATCGGCACCCGGTGCGTGACGCAGAGCGCCAGGTCCTTTTCAAGCCGCGCATTCGACTTGTGCACGATCTGGTTGACGGCAAAATGCGCCGCCGGCCGCTCCGGATGGGCGCGGTCATGCGCCGCTAGCCCTTCCCTGATCTCGTGCAGCCATTCGTCGAGCTGCGCCTGCGGCCTCGCGTTGAGCGCCGGGAAGGCGCCGATGATGCCCGCCCTGCATTGCGCCAGCACGAGCGGCGGGTGGGAGACGATGAAAAGCGGCGAGCCGACGACCGGAAGGCGGAGGTTCTTCGTCAGGATGTTGGGCAGGGCCATGCAGTCGGTTCCGTCGGCTGTCGGTGGAATGCAGCAATAGCAGAGCCCGCCTATGGGACAATGGCGAATTGGGTGGGATCAGCGCCCGCCATGCCGCCTCGACACATTGATCGGCGACGCGGCTGCGGCTAACCATGGTTAACGGGGCGCAAAAGGAACTGCGAATTGGAAGCAATCGAAAAGGCGATACGCTCCGCCTTCGAGCGAGGCAACCCCGAGGATCGCGCCTACCGCGTGAAGGTCTACCGCTCGGCATTCGCCGCGCTCGAGCGCGCCATCGCCTCGAGCGGCGATAGCAATTCCGAGGCCGCCGAGGAGCGACGCAAGGCGCTCAAGATCCGCATCGTCGAGATCGAGGCGGAGTATCTGCCGGCCGAGGGCGCGCCGCCGCGCGTGCCTTCCACGCCGGCCCACGCGCCGTCTGTCGAGCCCGATTTGCGACATGAGACGGGCGGCGAGGTTCGGGCGCCGTCGCTCGATATCGCGGAACCCCTCGGCGCGCCGGCCGGCTTCGAGCCGCGTATCGAGCCCGACGATCATGGGCCATTCGCCGCGTCCGACCTCGCCGCGCTGCCGCCGGAAGCGACGCCGCGCCGGGCTCGGGAACGCCGCGGCCGCCGCGCCGGCGGATCGCTCCTTAAATCGCTCATCGTGGTCGTGATCCTGGCGGCGATCGCCGCCGGCCTGTGGTGGGTCGGCAATACCGGCCTGCAGCTGATTTCAGGCGAGCCGCAAACGGCGGCCGACAACCCGCCGAGAACGCTCCAGCAGGAGAACTTCCAGCAGCAGGGCTCCAATCCCTCGACGCTCGGTTCGTCCGCGGGCGCCGAAAAATGGATCACGATCTTCACGCCGGCCGATCCCACGACGGTCACCACGCCCGAGGCCGGCAAAGCCGAGGTGCTGGAGGAGGAGGGCGGCAAGTTCCTTCGCATCCGCGCGCCATCCGCGGGTTCGGAATTCGTCTTCGATGTCGGCGTGGGCGTGCTGGAGCGGCTTGCCGGCAAGCACGCCGTCTTCGACATCGTCGCCCATTCCGAGGAAGGCAAGGAAACGCAGATGTCGGTGAATTGCGACCTTGGCGCGCTCGGGCAATGTGGCCGCAAGCGCTACCAGGTCGGCCGCGAGCGCAACGATTTCCTTTTCGAGCTGGACCTTCCCGCCGGAAAACCTTCCGCCCCCGGCAGGATCACCATAGACCCCGACCTCGACGGCAAGGGCAATCCGCTCGACGTCGTCGAGATCAGGGTCAGGACGTCGTCCTGATGATCGGGCCGACCGCGACAAATGAGATGAAGCTCCGCTGCCCTCGCCGCGCGAGGATCGGCCCCTTAACCCCACTTTAAAGCCGCAGTCGTACTGTCTGCGATGCGCTGAAGGGGACGGTCGGCGCGGTAAAAAGGGTGGGAATGGCCAGGCGGCAGAGCATCCGACGCATCGAGCCGAGTTTCGACAATTCGTCGCGTTCGGAGCTTTCCGCTCGCGAGGATGACCGGATGGTGGCGCCGCGCCGGCAAAAGGTTTCCGGCAAGGGACGGGCGTCGGGCCGGCGGCGCCGCCGCGGCAGGAGCGGCAGGAGAGGCGGTCTTTTCTCCCTTTTCGGCCGTCTCACCTACTGGTGCTTCGTTCTCGGCATTTGGGGCGGCATCGCCGTCGCCGGCATGGTCGCCTATTACGGCGCGCAGATGCCGAGCGTGACGAGCTGGTCGATCCCCGACCGGCCGCCCAACGTCAAGATCGTCGACGTGAACGGCAAGCTGATCGCCAATCGCGGCATGACCGGCGGCGAATCGGTCAGCCTGCAGCAGATGTCGCCCTATATCCCCGAAGCCGTCATCGCCATCGAGGACCGCCGCTTCTATTCCCATTTCGGCATCGATCCGTTCGGCCTGGCGCGGGCGATGGTCTCGAACCTCCTCGACGGCCGCATCAGCGAGGGGGGCTCGACCCTTACCCAGCAGCTCGCCAAGAATCTTTTCCTCACGCCCGACCGCACCATCAAGCGCAAGGTGCAGGAAGTGCTCCTCGCGCTCTGGCTCGAGCACAAATTCACCAAGAACCAGATCCTGGAGATGTACCTGAACCGGGTCTATTTCGGTTCGGGCGCCTATGGCGTCGAGGCGGCGTCGCGCCGTTATTTCGGCAAGTCGGCGCACGACGTGACGCTTGCCGAGGCCGCGCTTCTCGCCGGCCTGGTGAAGGCGCCGTCGCGCCTGTCGCCGGCGCGCGATCCGAAGGCGGCCGAGAAGCGCGCGCAGATCGTGCTGGCGGCGATGCGCGACCAGAAGATGATCGGCGAGAAGCAGCTCACCACGGCGATGAGCGCGCCCGCGACGCGCGTCGCCGCCTACTGGAGCGGCTCGGAAAACTATGTCGCCGACGAGGTGATGGGCGAACTGCCAGATCTCATCGGCGAGGTTCGGTCCGACATCGTGGTCGAGACGACGGTCGACCTGAACCTGCAGTCGCTGGCCGAGAAATCGATCCACCGGCTGATCGAGGAAGACGGCAAGAAGCGGCATGTCAGCCAGGGCGCGCTGGTCTCGATCGACAATACCGGCGCGGTGCGCGCCATGGTCGGCGGATACGATTACGCCAACAGCCAGTTCGACCGTGCATCCGAAGCGCGCCGGCAGCCCGGCTCCGCCTTCAAGCCCTTCGTCTATCTTGCCGCGATGGAGGCGGGCCGCACGCCCGATTCCATCCGCAACGACGCGCCGGTGAAAATCGGTAAATGGACGCCGGAAAATTACGGCGGCAAATATTACGGCCGCGTGACGCTGAGCGAGGCGCTGTCGCGCTCGCTGAACTCGGTGGCCGCGCAGCTCGTCATGGAGGTCGGGCCGAAAGCCGTCGTCGAGGTCGCCCACCGGCTCGGCATCGAATCCGACCTCACCGCCAACGCGTCCATCGCGCTCGGCACGTCGGAGGTGACGCCGCTCGAGCTTACCGCTGCCTATGTCCCCTTCGCCGACGGCGGCTACAAGCCGACGGTGCATTTCATCCGCCGCATCGTCTCCGCGTCCGGCAAGGTGCTCTACACGTTTCCCCACAAGGCGGAGCCGCGCGTCATCCGGCCCGAGATCGTCGGCATGATGAACAGCATGATGCGGCAGACGGTCCTGAACGGGACGGCGCGCAAGGCGGAGTTCGGCTGGCCCGCCGCCGGCAAGACCGGCACCAGCCAGGATTCCCGCGACGCCTGGTTCGTCGGCTATACGTCGAACCTGCCGACCGGCGTCTGGTTCGGCAACGACGACGATTCGCCGATGAAAGGCGTCACCGGCGGCAGCCTGCCGGCGGCGGCATGGAAGGAGTTCATGGTGGCCGCGCATGAGGGCGTGCCGGTCCGCGACCTGCCGGGCTCCTGGCATCCCGCGCCGGACGAGGCCGTCCCGCCCGTCGCCGTCAGCGAGGACGAGGACCAGACGCCGCTGCCGACGATGCGGCCGCCGAGGCAGGCTCCTCAGGCAAATTCCCCGGCCGCACATGCGTTCCCCGCTCCGCCGTCCGACATCCCGCAACCGGCGGCGCGCACAAGACGTCCGCTCGACGGCAGCCGCACGGCGTCGGTCATGCGGCCGGTGCCCCCGGCCGATGTGGGCGGATCGCCGCGCCGCGGCAGCGGCATTTCCATCCTCGACGTGATATTGGGCCGGGCCGATTAGAGCTTTTCATGCGACCCTGAAAGGCTCCGGGTTCCGCGCTTCGTGAAGCGCGGCCACTCGTCAGAAGGGCTTTCCTCGTCTACATAGAGCGCCTCAGAAGAGAGCGCCCATGGCCGAACCCGATCCCCGCCAGACCGAGACCCGCAAGACCCTTGTCCTGACCGGCGCCAGCCGCGGCATCGGCCACGCCACCGTCAAGCGCTTCTCGCGCGAAGGCTGGCGCGTCATCACCTGTTCCCGGCAGGCCTTCGCCGAAAACTGCCCGTGGCCGGCGGGGCCGGAGGACCACATCCAGGTCGATCTCGCCGACCAGGAGGACGTCGGCCGCGCCATCGCCGAAATCCGCCACCGGCTCGGGCCGAACGACCGGCTCGAGGCCCTCGTCAACAATGCCGCGATCTCGCCGAAGCGGGAGAATGGCGGCCGCATGGATTCCATCGAGACGCCGATGCATCTGTGGCGCGACGTCTTCCAGGTGAACTTCTTCGCCCCTATCATGCTTGCGCGCGGCCTGTTCAAGGAGCTTGCCGGAGCCAGGGGCTCGATCGTCAACGTGACCTCGATCGCCGGCGGCCGCGTGCATCCCTTCGCTGGCACCGCCTATGCCACCTCGAAAGCGGCGCTTGCCTCGCTGACGCGCGAGATGGCGGCCGATTTCGGCCCGCACGGCATCCGCGTCAACGCCATCGCGCCGGGCGAGATCGATACCGCCATCCTGTCGCCCGGTACGGAGAAGCTGATCCAGACGATCCCGCTCCGCCGCCTCGGCCAGACCTCGGAAGTCGCCGACATCATCTTCTTCCTGTGCTCCGGCCAGGCGTCCTACGTCACCGGCGCCGAGATCCACATCAATGGCGGCCAGCACGTCTGACTGTCGCCTTGCGCGGCCACATGTCGTACCGGCCATGAAAGAGGCGCGCCGCGAAAGCGCGCCTCTTCACCATAAAAAGGCCTGACGCCGCCTCTCATCGCCCTGCCGGGCACTTCGCCCCGTGAACGGGGAGAAGATCGAGGGCCGCAACGACAGCGGTTGTCCGGCAACGTTGCCGATTGGCGAAAGCGGCGGATGAAGGCGTTCTTCTCCCCGCCTGCGGGGAGAAGATGCCGGCAGGCAGATGAGGGGCGGCGTCAAGCGGTCAACGCTTAGAACCCTGATACCACTCTTCGACCGACTTTGGCGTGGTTGCTACTTGCAGCCGCCGGACAGCGCCTTTTCGGCGAACCGCGTGTCGATATGCGCCACGATCGTCTCCATGCTGGGCGGGTTGTCGAGCCTGCCGGCCTTCTTCAGCCACTGGCCTGTCTTGTAGTAGGCCTGCGCCACCTGACCGTCGGCGATCTTGCCCGGTTCGCCGAGCCCGCGCTGCGTCAGCTCGTTCTCCGGCTTCCAGATCGGCCAGTTCGTGCCGACCTTCACGGCCTGTTCCGGCTTGGCGCCGACGAAGGCTCCCGCCTTCTTGAACACCGCCTCCTTGTCCGCGCCGGTCATCATCTTGTAAGCGCCGAGCTGCGCGCAAACGTAACCCTGCACGACCTCCGGATGCGCCTTGGCGAAGGCGGCGTCTGCGACCACCACGTCGAGCGCCGGATAGCCGAGCTCGGCCATTTCGCTCACCGTCGCCACGAGCTTGCCGCCCGCCGCCACCATCTCGCTCATGCCCGGCTCGGAGTTCATGCCGCCGGCGATCGCCTTGGTCTTGAAGGCGGCGACCATCGCCTGCCGCTCGAGACCGACGAGTTTGACCTTGCCGCTCAGCCCCTTGGCGTCGAGCCAGCCGTTGAAGGCGAAGTCCTCCGAGGCGCCCTGCAGCGTGCCGAAGGTCTTGCCCGCCATCTGCTCGGTCGTGAGCGAGCTGTCGATGACGAGGCCTGCATTGTCGTAGAACTGCGCCCAGACGACCTTCAGGTCCACGCCCTTGGCGATCGCCGTAGTCACCGGCGGATTGCCGACGCCGTTGACGATGTTGTAGGCGCCGCCCTTCATGCCGGCGAGCGCCGCCGGCCCGCTGGAGATCGGCAGCCATTTGATCTCGCCCGGGATCATCTTCAAAAGGTCGGGCTGGGTGGCGATCACCGCCTCCTGCAGAGGTGCGCCATGTGCCCAGGTCGAAACGTTTATGGTTTCGGCCTGGGCCGCCGCGCAGGTCAGCCCCAGCGCTGCCGCGGCGTTCAGCAATGTCTTGGCCATTTTCGTCATTTCAGCTTCTCCCATTATGATCGCATTGTCGGATCGAGATGGCGCTGCAGCCGTCTCAGGCAGGCGTCGAGCCCGAGCCCGAGCAGCGCGATGATGAGGATGCCGGCGAAGATCAGGCTGGTATCGAGGAACTGGCCGGCCTGCAGGATGACGAAGCCGAGGCCCGCCGTGGCGGCGATCATCTCCACCGCGACGATGCTCGTCCAGGAAAGCCCCATGGAAAGGCGCATGCCGGTGATGATCTGCGGCATCGCCGCGCGGATGCGGACATGGATCATCGTGTACCATTCCGACGCGCCGAGGCAGCGCGCGCAGTTCAGCATCTCGCGCGGGATGCCGTCGAGGCCGGCCGCCGTGGAGATCGCCATGACCGGCACGACGCCGGCGGCGATCAGGATGATCTTCGGCGCCTCGCCGATGCCGAACCAGACGATCAGCACCGGCACGAAGGCGAGCGGCGGCAGCGGCCGCGTGATCTCGATGAACGGGTCGACCACGGCGCGGAAGGAGCGGAAGCCGGCCATCATCGCGCCGATGGCGATGCCGATAAAGGAGCCGATAAGAAATCCGGCGACCACGCGCCCGAGGCTCGTCAAGGCGTGGCCGATCAGCGTCTCGCCGCCGGAGGGATAGGGCATGCCGAGATAGCGGATGAGCACGCCGACGGTCGCGACCGGCGTCGGCAGAAGCACCGGGTCGCCGATGATGAACTGGGCCGCGATCTGCCACACGATCAGCCCGCCAGTCACGCTGGCGATCGAGATCAGCCAGTGCCGCGTGGCGCCGGAAGAGGCGCGCAGGATGCCGGGAGCTTCTGTCGCCGCGCTCATGCGTTTGCCAGCCTTTCGCGGAGTTCATGTCGAAGCGCGACGAATTCCGCCGTGTCGCGCAGTGCCTCGTCGCGCGGCCGCGCCAGTTCGATATCGACGATGTCGACGATCCGGCCCGGCCGGGGCGACATGATGCAGACCCGGTCCGAGAGAAGCGCCGCCTCCTCCACGTCATGTGTGACGAACAGCACAGTCATCCGCTCGCGTTGCCACAGGTCGAGGAGGAAGTTCTGCATCTGCTCGCGTGTGATCGCGTCGAGCGCGGCGAAGGGCTCGTCCATCAGCAGGATGCGCGGGCGGTTGATGAGCGCGCGAGCCAGCGCCGCGCGGTGCCGCATGCCGCCGGAAAGCTGGTGCGGATAGTGGTCCTTGAAATCCTCCAGCCCGACGGTCGCGAGCAGCGCGTCGGCCCTGCCGCGCATCTCGTCATTGTCGAGCCCCCGCGAGCGCGGCCCGAACAGCACATTGTCGCGCGAAGTGAGCCACGGGAAGAGCGTCGGGGACTGGAAGAGGACGCAGCGGTCGACGCCCGGTCCCGTTACGGTCTCGCCATGGGCGGCGATGCGGCCCTCCTCGGGCGCAATGAAACCGGCGACGATGTGAAGGAGGGTCGACTTCCCGCATCCGGATGGGCCGAGCAGGCAGACGAACTCGCCCGAAGCGATGCCGACATGGATGTCGTGCAGCGCCTTTGTCGGATGACCCTCGCGCCAGAATGTCTTGGAAACGCCGGATACGGAAACGGCCGTGTCGGGCCTCGCTTCGGAAACGCGATCCTCCGCGGCCGAACCCGGCGGCAGCCTGCTTTCGTGTTGGCTTACTCCCATCGGCCTTCCACATCCGGCTTGCGTCATGATATGTGTTATGTGTTATAACAAACACCAGGATCGGCGAAACCGCAAGCCCCCCATGCGGACTGTCGAGCCGGAGCAATGCAGGAGCGGGCAATGCGGGCGAACACGGGAATGGAATCGGAGCCCGACGCGGCGGTCCGAGAGGCGGAACCGGCGTCCGTTCTCAAGCTCGCCAAGGTGAGCCGGGTCGATTCCCTCGGCGATCAGGCGGTGTCCAGCCTGCGCGGCGCGTTGCGGCGCGGCGCGCTGTTGCCGGGCCAGCGCCTGACCGTACGCGAGATCGCCGACACGCTCGAGATCAGCCTGACGCCGGCGCGCGAGGCGCTCAATCGCCTGCTCGCGGAGGGCGTGCTCGACCAGACGCCGGACCGCGTCGCGATCGTTCCACGGCTCACCAAGGCGAGCTATGGCGAGATTTGCGCCATCCGGCTCCGTCTCGAAGGCATGGCGGCCAGGGAGGGTTGCGCGCGGCTTTCGAAGGCCGATCTCGCTCATCTCGGTGAGCTCTATGAGCGCCATGCCCTGGCCTATCGCTCGCGCGACGCCAGGATCGCGCTCCGCCTCAACGAGGAATTCCACTTCACCATCTACCGCGCCTCGGCCATGCCGACGCTGCTGCAGATACTGGAAACGATGTGGCTGAAGGTCGGACCCTCCATGAACCTCCTGTTCACGGCCTCCTATGATTCGGACTGGCGCGGTGGCATGCATCATCGCGCCATGCTGGACGCCATCGCCGCAGGCGATGCGGTCGCGCTCGAAGAGGCCGTCATAGGCGATCTCGTCGACGGGCAGGCCCGCCTGATGTTGCATCTGCCCGATTGATGCTTGTCGAAGGAACCGATTTCATGACCTATTTCGAGGAAGCCGGCCGCCCCCGCGACAAGGTCATGGGCGAACTCGTCCGCATGCGCGACGGCGACATCGACTGGCGCGGCGGCCGCACCTCGGCCTATGTCTTCAGCGCCGGCGAGGACATCCGGAACCTCGGCAAGGAAGCTTACAACGAATATTTCACGGAGAATGCGCTCGGCGGCCGCCGCGCCTTCCCGAGCGTGCAGCGCATGGAGCGCGAAGTCGTCGGCATGGGGCTCGAACTCTTCCATGCGCCGGAGGGCGCGGCCGGTAACATGACCACCGGCGGCACCGAAAGTATCATCATGGCGGTGAAGACCTGCCGCGACTGGACGAGGCGGCGCAGAGGGCCCCGGTTCCGGGGCACGATCGTGCTGCCGGATTCGGCGCATCCGGCCTTCGAGAAGGCCGCGGCGCTGATGGACCTGCCGATCAGGCGCGTTCCGCTGGGCGAAGGCTTTCTCGCCGATCCGGCGGGCATGGCGAAGGCGATTGACGAGGACACGATGCTGATCGTCGGGTCCGCACCGTGTTTCCCCTTCGGCGTGATCGATCCGATCGCCGCCCTTTCCGAAATCGCAGTGAGGCATGACGTCTGGCTTCATGTCGACGCCTGTGTCGGCGGCTGGATCGCGCCCTTCGTAGCCGCTATCGGACGGCCCATCCCCGCCTTCGATTTCGCGCTGGAGGGCGTGAAGTCGATCTCGGCCGACCTGCACAAATTCGGCTTCTGCCCGAAGCCGGCCTCAACCGTATTCTATCGCTCGAAGGAACTGCAGGCCTGCCAGGAATTCGT
>JBQCFH010000317.1:0-4005 GCA_051959385.1 Rhizobiaceae bacterium
GGTCCGGCTCGACGTCGAAATAGTCGACGGCGAACGGCGTCGTCAGGCGGCCGAACCCGGTGATCACTTCGTCGAAGATCAGGAGGATGCCGTGCTTGGTGCAGATCTCGCGCAGGCGCTTCAGGTAACCCTTCGGCGGCACCAGCACGCCCGTCGATCCGGACACGGGTTCGACGATCACGGCGGCGATCGTGGACGGGTCGTGCAGCGCGACGATGCGCTCCAGTTCATCGGCCAGCTCGACGCCGAAGTCCGGCTCGCCGCGCGTCAGCAGGCCCTCGTCCTTGTAGGTGTCGAGCGTGCCGAGCGCCGCGGCGCAGGCAATCGGATTGCCCGAATAGGTGTAGCCGTGGAAGAACTCGATCATGTGCTCGGGGCCGTTCATGAAGGCATCATGAATTTCCGAGGTGACGAACACCGCGCCCATCGGGATGACGCCGTTGGTCAGGCCCTTGGCGGTGGTGATCATGTCGGGCTTGACGTCGTAATACTGGGCGGCGAACGGGGCGCCGAGGCGGCCGAAACCGGTGATGACTTCGTCGAAGATCAACAGGATGCCGTGCTTGGTGCAGATCTCGCGCAGCTTCTGCAGGTAACCCTTCGGCGGGATGAGAACGCCGGTGGAGCCGGCGACCGGCTCGACGATGACGGCAGCGATGGTCGAGGCGTCATGCAGGGTGACGATGCGCTCCAGCGCGTCGGCAAGCTCCGCGCCATGTTCCGGAACACCGCGCGAAAACGCATTCTTCTGCGGCAGATGCGTGTGCGGCAGATGGTCGACGCCGGTCAGGAGCGTGCCGAACATCTTGCGGTTGGAGACAATGCCCCCGACCGAGATGCCGCCGAAATTGACGCCGTGATAGCCGCGCTCGCGGCCGATCAGGCGGAAGCGCGATCCATTTCCCTTGGCGCGGTGATAGGCTAGCGCGATCTTCAGGGCCGTTTCGACCGATTCCGACCCGGAATTGGTGAAGAAGACGTGGTCCATGCCCTTCGGCGCGATGTCGACCAGCCGGTTGGCGAGTTCGAAGACCAGCGGATGACCCATCTGGAAGGCGGGCGCGTAGTCGAGCGTCGCGACCTGTTGCTGTATCGCCTCCACGATCTTCGGGCGGCAATGTCCAGCGTTGACGCACCACAGGCCCGCCGTGCCGTCGAGGATCTTGCGCCCGTCGCTCGCCGTGTAGTGCATGTCCTTGGCGCTGACCAGCATGCGCGGCGCCTTCTTGAACTGCCGGTTCGCCGAGAACGGCATCCAGAAAGCGCTGAGATCGTTCGGCGCGACATTCAATCTGTTGGACATTACCAAGCCTTCCTTTTTGTTAGTGCCCCATTGTGACGGCCAACGCTTGGTTTTTGACGCGCAGTCGTGCTACGCAAATTTTGACCGAATGGACAAACGTTAGCATCGCCACGTGGGCGGTCAAGGGGATAGTAACGGAAGTGCACTGGCCGGCGCGCGCTCCACGGACAGCCATGAACTGGGCCAGTATGTTGGTCCAGAACCGCGCCCCCGCGAACGGCCCGAGTGAGGATCGATAGTGGACGCACCGGCGAAGAAACGTCGCACACGCATCCAGACGGAGAAGCGCGAACTCATCCTTGAAGCCGCGCTGGAAGTGTTCTCGACGCATGGCTTCCGCGGCTCGACCATCGACCAGATCGCCGAGGCGGCCGGCATGTCGAAGCCGAACCTCCTCTACTATTTCCGCCGCAAGGAGGACATCCACGAGGCGCTGATACAGCGGCTCTTGAAGACGTGGCTGGCGCCGTTGCGCGAACTCAGCGAGACCGGCGATCCGATCGCCGAACTGCGCGGCTACATCCGCCGCAAGCTGGAGATGGCGCGCGACTACCCGCGCGAAAGCCGGCTCTTCGCCAACGAGATCCTGCAGGGCGCACCACGCATCATGCCGCTTCTGGAAGGCGAATTGAAAACGCTCGTGGACGAGAAGGCGGCGGTGATCACCGGCTGGATGCGCGCCGGCCGGATCGCGACGACCGACCCGCGGCACCTGATCTTTTCGATCTGGGCGACGACGCAGCACTATGCGGATTTCGACGTCCAGGTTCGCGCGGTGCTGGGTCCGGAGCGTGGCGGCGAAGGCCGCTTCGAGGATGCCGCCCGTTTCCTGGAGCAGCTTTACATCGGCGGGCTCAATCCGAAATCCTAGAGGGCATCGGCGATCACCATCAGCAGTCCCGCCGCGAGCGTGATGTTGACCAGCATCAGATAGAGATGCGGGGCGCGTTCCTTGCCCTGGAACATGAGCGGATTGTGGTAGAGCGCCGTGGCCACGACAAGAAAGCCGATGAGCGCGACCGCTGCCGCGACCGTCTGGACGGCCGCGATCAAGGCCAGGCCGGCTACGAGTTGCACGGCGAATCCGATCGCCACGACCGGTCCGGGCAGCCACCAACCGTAATTCGTCGGGTTGCTTTTGCGCTCGCCGAAGTTAGCGAAGTTGCGGACGCCGGCGATCAGGAAGAACGCGCCGAACACCACGCGCCCTATGATGGAAAGTGTTGCGGCGTCCATATAGAATCCCCCTGGTGATATGCCTTGGCGGCCGGCCGCTTGTCGAAAGCTCGACAGCCGACGCAACGCCAACTCGGCCGTCGGCCACGACAACCGCGGCCGACGGCGCAGAGTATGATTGATTTGGCGTATAAGGCTCGATGCAGCGGCTTAGGCTGCTTTCGCCTGCTCGACTGGATGGAGGACGTGGAAGGACACGCAAATGCGATTCCAGATATTGATCATGCCGATCGCGATGGTCAGCTTGACCAGCTCTTCCTCGGAGAAGTGCTGCCGCGTGCCTTCCCAGAGCGCCTCGGGAACGCCTTGGTCCGCAATCCTGGTCACCGCGTCGGTATAGGCGAACGCGGCGCGCTCACGCTCCGTGAAAAGCGGCGATTCCTTCCAGGCCGAGACGAGGAAGACACGCTGCTGCGTATCGCCATCACGGATCGCCTCCTTGCTATGCATGTCGACACAGAAGGAGCAGCCGTTGATCTGCGATGCGCGCAGCTTCACGAGGTGAAGCAGGCTCTTTTCGAGGCCGCATTCCTCCACTGCCTTGTTGAGCGCATAGACCTGCTTCATCAGTTCCGGCGCGTAGCCCTGAAACTTTATCCTCTGTTGCATCTTTCTTCCTTTCATCCTTGGTTGGAAATGGATTTCTGCGGCCGCTGGTGGCGCTCGACGAAGGCGCAACTTCGCGCGATCGAGCGCGGATCGGCCTGTTCGAGAAATTCGGCGACTATGTCTGAAAGCCTGACCTCGGCGAGCGCGGCGCGGTAGGCCTTTTCCGCCTTCAGCATTGCGACGCTGATGCCGCACGGTTTCACATAGGCCGAAGCCGGAAGTGGGTTTGGGCCGCGCCGGCGGATCTCGGCGCAGCGATAGGCGGGCTCCGGTCCCTCTATGGCGAGGACGATATCGAGCAGCGTTACGCGCTCCGGCTTGCGGGCGAGCCGGTAGCCGCCGAGCGGCCCCGGCAGCGATTCAAGGATTTTCGCGGATGTCAACGCATTCAGATGCTTCAGAAGATAGCTGGGCGACAGGCCATGGGCCTCGGCCAGCGCCGCGCCGGGCATGGTCGCTCCGGCTTCCAGCGAAGCCAGAACTGCGCAGCAATGGATCGCGGCCTCTACGCCTTCCCCGAGTTTCATTGGGCGGATTCCTATTCTGGATACTTAATATCATGGATATTTGTTATCCGCAATTGGCATGTTGAAAAGCCGCGGCGATCCGCGGCTTTTCAGAACCTACTCCGCCGGCTCGGGCACCCTCGGCTCGGCAGTCTTGGCCATGGGATTGTTCGGATGCGTCGTCCAATTCGCGTAGTTCGGCGAGACCGTACGCTTCGTACGCTCGTCCATTTCGCCCGCCATTAAGGGCGCCATGGTGATGCAGCCCTCTACCGGGCAGACATTGACGCACAGATTGCAGCCGACGCATTCCGCCTCGATCACCTCGAAATGCCGCTTGCCGTCGACCAT
>JBQCFH010000318.1:0-3991 GCA_051959385.1 Rhizobiaceae bacterium
AAGGCGGACGGCTATATGTGCGTCTCCTGCTCCTGGGCGAAGCCCGCCAGGCCGCGGCCGTTCGAGTTCTGCGAGAACGGCGCCAAGGCCACCATCTGGGACCAGACCAGGTTCCGCTGCGAGCCGGCCTTCTTTGCCGAGCACACCGTTACCGACCTGCTGGATTGGCCGGACCATGACCTGGAAAAGCAGGGCCGGCTCACCGAGCCGATGCGCTACGATCCCGCCACCGACCGCTATGAACCCGTCGCATGGGAAGACGCCTTCCGCGAGATCGGCGCCGAGCTGAACCGGCTCGACCCGAAATCGGTCGTCTTCTACACCTCCGGCCGCGCCTCGCTGGAAGCGTCGTTCATGTACCAGCTCTTCGCACGCATCTACGGTTCCTCCAACCTGCCCGACTCCTCGAACATGTGCCACGAATCGACGTCGGTTGGCCTGCCGGAATCGATCGGTTCGCCGGTCGGCACCGTCCAGCTGGAGGATTTCCACCAGACGGACATGATGTTCTTCTTCGGCCACAACACGGGCGTCACCGCACCGCGGCTCCTCCACCCGCTGCAGGATGCGCGCAAGCGCGGCGTTCCCGTCTTCACCTTCGACCCGCTTCCCGAGCGCGGGCTGGAGCGATTCAAGAACCCGCAGAACCCTTTGGAGATGCTGTCCCCCGGCCCCGGCACGAAAATGTCGAGCCGTTATTTCCAGCTGCGCGGCGGCGGCGACATCGCCGCCATGACCGGCATCGCCAAGGCGCTTCTGGCGATGGACGACGCGGCCCGCAACAACGGCGCCGAACGCATCCTCGATGTCGCTTTCATCGAGGAGCACACGACGGGCTTCGATGAATTCGAGGCGTATCTGCGCGCCACCCCCTGGGACAGCATCGTGGCCCGCTCCGGCCTCGAGCGCGAGGATCTCGAAGAGGTCGCCGAAGTCTATTCGCGCGCCAACGCGGTCATCGGCAATTACGGCATGGGCCTGACCCAGCACCGGCACGGCACCGAGAACGTGCACATGCTGTGCAACCTGTTGATGATGCGCGGCAACATCGGCAAACCCGGCGCCGGGGTCTCGCCGCTTCGCGGCCACTCCAACGTGCAGGGCCAGCGCACGGTCGGCATTTCCGAAAAGCCGGAACTGGTGCCGCTCGACAAGTTCGCCGAGTTCTACCGTTTCGAGCCGCCGCGCGAAAAAGGCCTCGACACGGTCGAGACCTGCGAGGGCGTGATCGGCGGCTCGGTGAAAGGCTTCGTCGGGCTCGGCGGGAACTTCACGCGCGCCGTCCCCGAGACGGGGCTGGTGGAAAAGGCATGGCGCGGCCTCGACCTGCATGTCGAGATCGCCACCAAGCTCAACCGCTGCCATTTGCTTCCGGGCAAGGTCACTTACCTTCTGCCCTGCCTCTCCCGGCTGGAGAAGGACGTCCAGGCGACCGGCGAGCAGTGGGTCTCCATGGAAGACTCAACCGCCTGCATCCACGGCTCGTTCGGCTCCCGCATTCCGGCCGGGCCCAAACTCCTTTCGGAGCCGAAGATTGTCGCCGAGATGGCCAAGGCCACCGTGCCGGGCAGGAGTTTCATCCCCTGGGACGAATGGGTCGGCGACTATTCGTTGATCCGCGAGGAGATCGAGCGCTGCTTTCCCGACGACTTCAAGGATTTCAACCAGCGCTTCCGCCAGCCCGGCGGCTTCCATCGCGACATCAAGGCCTGCCAGCGCATCTGGAAGACGCCGTCCGGCAAGGCCAAATTCCTGCCGCCGAGCGGGCTGGAAACGAACCCCGACATCGACGCAAACGGCACGGACGTCCTCACGCTCCTCACCATCCGCTCCAACGACCAGTTCAACACCACGATCTACGGTTATCGCGACCGCCTGCGCGGCATCGACGGCACGCGCATGGTGCTGCTGATGAACCGGAAGGACATGGACCGGCTCGGCCTGCGCGATGGTCTCGCCGTCGCCTTGGAAACGCATGCCAATGACGGGGTGGAGCGCCGCGTCGAAGGGCTGCGCGTCACGCCATTCGATATTCCGGAAGGCAATTGCGCCGGCTACTATCCCGAACTCAACCCGCTCGTGCCGCTTTGGCACCGGGCCGAGAAGGCGCATGTCCCCGGCTCGAAATCGGTGCCGGTGCGCGTGGTCGCCTGAGCGCGCGGACATTGCAAAGACCAGTTCCGAATGCTATTTGAAGCATCAGGAAGAGGTCTCGATGCCGCACACGATCCTGGCCGAGGTAACGGCGAGCGTATCCGAATTGAAGAAGAACCCGATGGGAGCCGTCGCCGCCGGCGAAGGTTCTCCGGTTGCGATCCTGAACCGCAACGAGCCCGTCTTCTACTGCGTCCCTGCCAAGGTGTTCGAGGAGATGCTCGACCGGATCGAGGATATCGAACTGAACGCCATCGCCGATACGCGTAAGGAAGCGCGGCGCGTCCGGGTCAAGCTGGATGAGCTATGAGCTCGAATTCCTGGAGCCGGCGCTCAAGGAATGGAGAAAGCTCGACAACGACGTCCGCCAGCAGTTCAAGAAGAAGCTCGCCGAGCGCTGCCAGAACCCACACGTACCGTCAGCCAAACTTCACGGGTCCGCAAACCGCTACAAGATAAAGCTTCGAACACGCGGCTACCGGCTTATCTATGAGGTCCTGGCAAAGGAGATCGTCGTACTCGTGATCGCGGTCGGCCGACGCGACCGATCGGAAGTTTACAAGCTGGCGTCGCGGCGGTTTCGCTAGAGCGGGTTTCCGGCCGGAACCCGCTAGTTCAGCGGACTGTCGTTCTCCGCCTTGCTCTCCTGGTATTGCCGGGAGAGCGCGTCGTAGCGATCCGAGATGCCGCGAATGCGTCGTTCGAGCCACTTCCGCTCGTCTTCCGGCGCGTCCCTCGCCAGCTTCGGCAGCGAATGGCTCTTCCAGTACGCGTTCTCGGCATTGTAGCCGCCCGGATCGAGCCTGAAGACCTCTTTCAGGATCTTCAGGTCGTGCGGAATGGCGAAGCTGTCACGCGAATCCTCATGGCTGAAGAGGTAATAGAAATTGTCGAAGCCGGTCCAGGTTATCGCCGAAAGGCAGAGCGAGCAGGGCTCGTGCGTGGCGAGGAAGATGCAGTCCCTCGTCTCGGGGCGCTGCGCCTTGGGCAGTTCGTAGAAGCGCTTCAGCGCATGCACCTCGCCGTGCCAGAGCGGATTTTCCAGTTCGTTGTTGGTCTCGGCGAGCACGAGCGACCGATCGCTCTTCCTGAGGATCGCCGCGCCGAAGAGCTTGTTGCCCCTGGCGACGCCGGCTTCCGTCATCGGCAGGATATCGCGCTCGATAACGTCGAGCAGGCGATCGATCAGCGAAATGTCAGTCATGGCTTACCTTGATCCGGCAGGCGCACCTCCCAGGGCTCGTCGAAGAAGAATTCCTCGATGTTGGAGCCGTCGCCGCCGCGGTCGACGACGAGAAAATCCTGATTCTCGCCGAGAGGCGTGAGCACCCCGTGCCAGCGCCCGCGCGGATAGTTCACCCCCTGCCCCGGACGCGTGATGAAGGCATGCGGCTCGCCGGGACCGTTGGCGCCGTCGGGGCAGACCACCACGAGGAACGGGCGCGGCGACAGCGGGATAAAGGCCTGGCTGCCGAAGGGGTGCCGCTCGACCATGCCGAGCTTCAGAGGCATGGCGTAGGGCTGGCCTCGAAACAGATTGATCAGCACGCGCGCATTCGGCCCGCCCGCCTCGACGCTGGCGAGATCGTGATAGCGCTCGCATTTGCCCGCGTTGATCGGGAAATGCTCCGCGCCCTCCATCTCGATCACGTCGCCGAAAGGAGCGAACGCTTCGCGCGTGAGCGTTTGCGCGGTGATGAGGCGGGTCATGCCAGAGACCGTAGCAATTCTGAATTCTGGCGCCCGGGTTTGCCGACACCCCCCTCTGGCCTGCCGGCCATCTCCCCCTCAAGGGGGGAGATCAGCAGCTCCGAAGTCGCAACCTCTTCGGCGATGT
>JBQCFH010000319.1:0-4196 GCA_051959385.1 Rhizobiaceae bacterium
CGGACGGCTATTCCGGCATCACCGCCAATCCGGCGCTCGGCGTCGCGGCCGACATGCTGGTCCGGAACGGCGGCACGGCGATCCTCTCCGAAACGCCGGAAATCTACGGCGCCGAACACCTGCTCACCCGCCGCGCGAAGAATCGCGAGGTCGGCGAGAAACTGGTCGAGATCATCCACTGGTGGGAGGACTACACTGCCCGCAACCGCATGGAGATGAACAACAATCCCTCGCCCGGCAACAAGCTCGGCGGGCTGACGACCATCCTGGAGAAGTCGCTCGGAGCGGCGGCCAAGGGCGGCTCCACCACGCTCAACGCCGTCTATCACTATGCCGATCCGGTGACGGAAAAGGGCTTCGTCTTCATGGATACGCCGGGCTACGATCCGGTGTCGGCGACCGGTCAGGTCGCCGGCGGCGCCAACATTCTGTGCTTCACGACGGGCCGCGGCTCCGCCTACGGCAACAAGCCGGTGCCCTCGATCAAGCTCGCCACCAACACGCCGATGTATGAGCGCATGAAGGACGACATGGACATCAATTGCGGCGACATCCTCGACGGCGTGACGCTTGAGGAGAAGGGCCGCCAGATCTTCGACGAGATCCTCGCCGTGGCGTCCGGCAAGCGCACCAAGTCCGAGGAACTCGGCTATGGCGATAACGAATTCGTGCCCTGGCAGATCGGCGCGACGATGTAGGCCGTCGGCATGGGGGACGGCAAGCGCCGGGTCTGGTGGGGGGATTTCCGGGCCCCTGAGTTCAGGAACATCGATCCCGAGACGGTAATCGCCGTGGTGCCGGTCGCCGCGATCGAGCAGCATGGACCGCACCTGCCGGTCTCGACCGATACGGCGATCATGGAAGGCATGCTGGCCGAGACGATTGCGCTCCTGCCGCCCGATCTCGACATCCGCATCCTGCCGGTGCAGGCGGTTGGCAAGTCGAACGAGCACATCCGTGAGCCCGGCACGCTGACGCTCTCGCCGTCCGTCCTGATCGAGGCCTGGACGGAGCTCGGCGCGTCGGTCGCGCGCACCGGCATCCGCAAGCTCGTCTTCGTCAACTCGCATGGCGGCAACGAGGAGGTGATGGGGATCGTCACGCGCGAGCTTCGCGTGCGCCACGCCATGATGGCGGTGAAGACGAGCTGGGAGCGCTTCGGCCGGCCGGAAGGCCTGTTTTCGCCGGAGGAGGAGCGCTACGGCATTCACGGAGGCGACGTCGAGACATCGCTGATGCTCTATTTCCGGCCCGACCTGGTCGATATGGCGAAGGCCGAGAATTTTCCTTCCCGCGTTGCGGAAGCCGAGAAGGCGTTTGAGCTGCTGCGCCAGACCGGCAAACATGCCTTCGCCTGGGTGGCGGGCGACCTCAATCCGCATGGGGTCGTCGGCAACGCCGCCGCCGCGACAGCGGAAAAGGGCCGCGCCACGGCCAAGTTCCAGGCGGAAGGGTTCGTCCGGCTGCTTCGGGATATAAGGAAGGCAAGGCTGGCGGATTGGCTGGCCTGACGTCTGCCATCTTGAGCAGTGCGTCCTTCGAGGCTCGCCCGCCGACGCTGGCACGAGCCCTTCCATATCGGTGAGGGCTCGCGCCTCAGGATGAGGGAGTCTGCGCGAGCCCTTCACCTGAGCGGTAATGCGGCGAACGGGGCCTCGAAAATCGAGCGCGCCGAACGAACTGTGCGCACCGCCCTCCCTCATCCTGAGGTGCGAGCGAAGCGAGCCTCGAAGGACGCACCGAAAGCACCCACTCACCCCGCCACCAGCAGCGACAGGGTCTCGGCGATCAGCGCCGGCTGGTCGCTGCCCTCGATATCGATCGTCTGGCGCTGCTTCATCAGATACTGGCCGGGCGACCGCTGCTCGAAGGAAAGAAGGTGCGAGTGCAGCCGCACCCGCGAGCCTACCTTGACCGGCGTCAGGAAACGGACCCGGTCCAGCCCGTAATTGATCGACGCCTTCACGCCCTCCGGCGCCGCGCCGATCTCGTAGGCCATGACCGGAATGAGCGATAGGGTCAGGTAGCCATGGGCCACCGGCGCGCCATACGGGCTTTCGCGGCGGGCGCGCTCGGCATCGACATGGATCCACTGCCGGTCGCCGGTGCATTCGGCAAAGAGGTCGATCATCGTCTGATCAACCTCGATCCAGCCCGACACGCCGAGATCGGTTCCGACCAGCGCCTTCATGTCTGCGAAATGCCGGCCCGGAGTGAAGCGCATCTCGCCGTTGCCGTTCATGCCGGATGCCCCCTCGCCTTCAGCGCCTCCTCACGCAGATCCTTGCGCAGCACCTTGCCCACGTTGGTATGCGGAAGGCTGTCGCGGAACTCGATATGTCTCGGCCGCTTGTAGCCGGTCAGGTTTTCCCGGCAATATTGCATCAGTTCCTCGCTGGTGAGGTTCGGGTCGCGGCGGACGACGAACAGCATCACCGCCTCGCCGGAATGGCCGTCGGGCACGCCGATGACCGCGGCCTCGGTCACGCCCGGATGCGCGGCGACGATCCCTTCCACCTCGTTCGGATAGACGTTGAAACCGGAAACGACGACCATGTCCTTCTTGCGGTCGATCAGCTTGATGTAACCGCGCTCGTCCATGACGCCGATGTCGCCCGACTTGAAATAGCCGTCGGCGGTCATGACCCTGGCGGTCTCGTCGGGCTGCCGCCAATAGCCGGCCATTACCTGCGGCCCCTTGATCGCTATCTCGCCAGGCTGGCCGAGCGGCACGTCCCTGCCCTCATCGTCGATGATGCGGATATCGACGTTGGGCAGCGGCAGGCCGATCGTGCCCGTATAGGCGGCCGAATCGGTCGGGTTGCAGGTGACCCCCGAGGAGGTTTCGGAAAGGCCGTAGCCCTCCACGATCGGGCAGCCGGTGACGGCGAGCCATTTCTTCGCCACCGCCTCCTGCACCGCCATGCCGCCGCCATTGGCGATGCGAAGCTGCGAGAAATCGACCTTCCTGAACTCGGCATTGTCGGCAAGCGCGTTGAACAGCGTATTGACGCCGGGAATGGCGTGGAAACGGTATTTCGCCATCTCCTTCACCGTCGCCGGGATGTCGCGTGGGTTGGGGATCAGCACGTTCAGCCCGCCTGCCCGCATCGCCAGAAGCGCGCAGCTGATGAAGGCAAAGACGTGGTAGAGCGGCAGCGCGCAGATGAAGGTGAGCTGGCCGGCAATCGGCCGCCGCTCCAGCGCCGGCCTCATCCAGGCTTCCGATGCAAGCAGGTTGGCGATGATGGTGCGGTGAAGGAGCACCGCCCCCTTGGAAACGCCGGTCGTGCCGCCCGTATATTGCAGCACGGCGATGTCTTCCGGCCGGATGTCCGGCTTGTTCAGTGCCCGCCCGCGCCCCCTGGCGAGGGCCGTGTTGAAGCGGACCGCGCCCGGCAGCGAAAAGGCAGGCACGGCTTTCTTCACACGCCGCAGGACGAAATCCACGACCGCGCCCTTCGGAAACCCCAAAAGGTCGCCGACGCTGGCCAGGATCACGTGCTTGACCGGGGTCTCGGCGATGACCTGCTGCAGCGTGCGCGCGAAATTTTCCAGGATGATGATCGCCTTGGCGCCCGAATCCTTGAGCTGGTGCGAGAGCTCCCGCGCCGTATAGAGCGGGTTGACGTTGACCACGATGAAGCCGGCCCTGAGGATCGCCGCAACCGCGACCGGGTACTGCAGGACGTTCGGCATCATGATGGCGACGCGATCGTTGCGTTGCAGCCCAAGGCCCTGCAGATAGGCGGCAAGCGCCGTCGAGAGCCGGTCGATGTCGCCGTAGGACAGCGCCTTGTCCATGAGGACATAGGCCTTGTCGTCCCGGTACTTTGCGAAGCTTTCCTCAAGCAGCGCGACAACGGAACCGTACTGGTCGGCGTCGATGTCGGCGGGCACCCCGGCGGGGTACGACTTGACCCAGATGCGATCCACGCGCTCCACCCCGAATCGGTTTGTGCCCGGTCCTGCTTGCTGATCGCGTACAATGCCATGAACTGCCGGCAAAGCAACGGTGAGCACCTTCGCCGCCACGCTGCGTCTCCGCCCTGGGCGTCTCTAATCGGCCGTCATTGGTCAAGCACTTCAGGCTCCTTTCTGGCGGTTGTGTATCTCTCGCGGGTCCAGGCTTCTCTTCGGGATCGGCGCTTTTGGCCCTCCCATGATGGGGTCAGAAGATGAAGCGGCTCAATCGA
>JBQCFH010000320.1:0-6944 GCA_051959385.1 Rhizobiaceae bacterium
TATCACATGATCAAGGTCGTCATGACCGACGGCACGGAATACGAGACCCGCTCGACCTGGGGCAAGGAGGGCGACACGATGCATCTCGACATCGACCCGACGACGCACCCGGCCTGGACCGGCGGCCAGCAGACCCTGCTCGACCGCGGCGGCCGCCTGTCGAAGTTCAAGAAGCGCTACGAGGGCCTCGGCATCTGAGCCGCTTCCGCCGATATCCCATGAAAGACCCGCCCATCCGGCGGGTTTTTTGTTGCCCGGGCTGCGGCGCTTTGCATGCGGAACCAAAGCCCATCTCGGCCATTGGCGTGACGAAGGGAGCCGCGAAGAAGGAGACGCTCCTATGAAGCCAAATGCCACAATCGCCCGGATGGGCCGCTGGACGGGTTTCGTGACCGCGCTCGGATTGTCGTGCTCTGTCGCGATCCTATCCGCCTCGGCGGCGGGACAAATGAAGCCGCAACGGAACGACCAGCAATCGGCCGAGGGAAACTGCCAGGCAAAGCCGGATCAGAACAAGTCGGACAATTCGGAAAACTCGGACGACAAGACCGGGTCGATCACGAAGAAGCTCGACAAATGCGGCGGCGTGCTGCAGCCGCCGGACGTAAACGACCCCGGCTTGGTGAAGCCGGCGCCGGACACCGGCGAGATGCCCGTCATCAAGCCCGGCCAGGTACCCGAGCAGGCCCCGAAGCAGAAGTAGGATCGACGGGACGGAGCCTGGCTCTTCCGCCCCATGCAGATACGTCGTGTCACCCCACCCGCCTCGCTTCGCTCGGCGCCCTCCCCTGGAAGGGGAGGGAAAAGCGGCGGCGCCGCGGCTTTCCTCCCTGCCAGGGGGAGGTGACCCCCACGGCTCCGGCCTGCGGCCCGCCCGAGGGCAGGCTCCAGGCCGCAGGGGGGTGGCTGAACTTCCCATCATGGCTCAGGAGGACTTTTGCGGTCCGCATGTCCCAGATCGCGCTCGGGATCGATGACATCGCGCACGAGCTGCTTCAGCCGCGCTGCGTCCGGAAAGCCGCCGTCCCGCTTGCGCTCCCAGATGAGAGCGCCATCGCAGGAAATCTCGAAAACGCCTCCGGTCCCGGGGATGAGCGCCACTTCGCCAAGGTCGGTACCGAAGGTGAAGAGCAGCTCCTGCGCCATCCAGCCGGCGCGCAGCAGCCACTGGCACTGGGTGCAGTAGGTGATGGCGACGCGATGCGTGCTCACGCGGCGGAGAGCTTCGCCATGGTTTCGTCGTCGACCTCGAAATTGGCGTAGACGTTCTGCACGTCGTCGTCGTCTTCCAGGACCGAGACGAGCTTCAGGAGGGATTGCGCCCGCTCCTCGTCGACGGGGACGTTGTTCTGCGGCTTCCAGATCGTCTTGACCGACTCGGGCTCGCCGAGCGAGGTCTCGAGCGCGCTTGAAACCTCGCCGATATTGCCGAAGGCGCACAGGATCGTGTGGCCCTCCTCGTCAGACTGCACGTCGTCGGCGCCGGCCTCGATCGCCGCTTCGAGCACCTTCTCCGCGTCGCCGGCGCTCGCCGGATAAACGATCTCGCCGACGCGGTCGAACATGAAGGAGACGGAATTGGTCTCGCCGAGCGCCCCGCCCGCCTTGGTGAAGGCGGCGCGGACATTGGAGGCCGTGCGGTTGCGGTTGTCGGTCAGCGCCTCGACGATCAGGGCGACGCCGCCCGGCCCGTAGCCCTCGTAGCGGACTTCCTCGTAATTCTCGGTATCGCCGCCGCTGGCCTTGTTGATGGCGCGCTGGATATTGTCCTTGGGCATGGACTGCGCCTTGGCGGCGAGCACGGCGAGCCTCAGCCTTGGGTTCATGTCGGGGTCGGGCGTGCCGAGCTTCGCCGCGACGGTGATCTCGCGGGCGAGCTTCGAAAACATCTTCGACTTGGCCGCGTCCTGACGGCCCTTGCGGTGCATGATGTTCTTGAACTGTGAATGGCCGGCCATGGCGCCTCTGTAGCCTGCTGATGCTGAATGGAACGGCGCGCCTTATAGCCGGCGGAAGCGGCAGTAGGCAATCGGCATTCGGCAGGTCGGCAATAGGCAATAGGCATTCGGCAGTCGGCAATAGGCACTCGGGTAAAGACACTCGGGTAAGGGTATGACTGAAGCTTCCGCCCGACGACTTTCGGGCGAGCAACCCCGACTGCCGACTGCCTACTGCCGTCTCCTTCTCCTCGCCATCATGTTCAGCGCCTCGACCAGAGCCGAGAAGGCCATCGCCGTGTAGATATAGCCCTTCGGCACGTGATAGCCGAAGCCGTCAGCGATCAGCGTCATGCCGATCATGAGCAGGAAGCCCAGCGCCAGCATGACGATGGTCGGGTTCGCCGCAATGAACTTCGACAGCGGCTCGGCCGCGAGCAGCATCGTGACGACGGCGCAGATCACCGCGATGAACATGATCGCGATATGGTCGGTCATGCCGACAGCCGTGATGATGGAATCGATCGAGAAGACGATGTCGAGCAGCAGGATCTGGAAGATCGCCGCGCCCATCGACATCGAGACCTTGCCGGTGATGTCGCTGCCTTTTTCATCATGGTCGGCTCTGTCGACCGTGTGATGGATCTCCCGCGTCGCCTTCCAGACCAGGAACAGGCCGCCGGCGATAAGGATCATGTCGCGCCACGAGAAGCCGTGGCCGAAAGCCGTGAAGATCGGCGTCGTCAGCTGCACGATGATGGAGATGGTGAAGAGAAGCGCCAGCCTGAGGATCAGCGCCAGGCTGATGCCGAGTCGCCTTGCCTTCTTCTGCTGCGCGGCCGGCAGCTTGTTGGTCAGGATCGAGATGAAGATGAGATTGTCGATGCCGAGAACGATCTCCATGACCACCAGCGTGGCCAGCGCCGCCCATGCGCTCGGATCGGAGATGAAGGAGAGATGGGGCGTAAGCTGGTCCAGAAGGGCCATTGGCCGGCAGGTCTCCGCGAAAGGTCCGCGCACAGGTAGGGAGGCGGCGGCGCGGCGTCAACCGGGAGGAGAGAAGGCAGTAGGCAATCGGCAGTAGGCAGTCGGCAGTCGGCAGGATCAATGATGTTCACGAACGAACGGAACAGTCCGATTGACAGTTCCGACTGCCGATTGCCGACTGCCGGTTCTCTACTGCCAGAACCCCGGCACCGTCTCCTCCAGCCGCGGCCCGAGCCGGAGCGGGGCGATCTTCTCGGTCAGTCCCGTCCGGTCGGATATCTCGACGCCGAGGCCGCAGATCGTCGCCGGGCCGCTCGCCACCTCGAAGCGTCCCTTCGGGATCTTGGAGAGGAAGCGGTTGAGCGGCTCGTCCCAGTTCATGCCGATGGACGAATCGTAGTCGCCGCACATGCCGGCGTCGGACATGTAGCCAGTGCCTGCGGTCAGGATCTGATGGTCCGCCGTCGGCTGGTGCGTATGCGTGCCGACGACGAGGCTGGCGCGGCCGTCGACGAAATGGGCGAAGCACGATTTTTCCGAGGTCGCCTCGGCATGGAAGTCGATGACGATCGCGTCCGCCTGCGCGCCGAGCGGACAGGCTTCGAGCTCGGCCTCGACCGCCTGGAACGGGTCGTCGAGTTCGGGCTGCATGAAAAGCCGCCCCATGATGTTCGACACCATCACCCGCGCGCCGTTCTTGGCCAGATAGACGCCGGAGCCGCGCCCTGGCGTGCCCGCCGGGAAGTTTACCGGCCGGAGGAAGCGGTCCTCGCGCGGCGCGAATTCGAGCGCCTCGCGCTGGTTCCAGACATGGTTTCCGGTCGTGACCACGTCCGCGCCGGCCTCGAGCGTCGCGCGAAAAATCTCCTCCGTGATGCCGAACCCGCCGGCGGCGTTCTCGCCGTTGACGATGACGAAGTCGAGCTTGAAGTCCGATCGGAGGCCCGGCAGCTGCTCCCAGACGGCCGTGCGGCCGCTCCTGCCCACCATGTCGCCGAGAAAGAGAAGCCTCATGCGCTTTCCTGATCCTTGCCCCTGTCCCAGGGCGGCACGAAGCGCCGGTCCTGATAATCCTGCAGATAGCCGGTATGCCGCGGCGTGGCCAGTTCCTCCGCCTTGACATAGGCATAGGCCTCTACGGTCTGCCCGTCCTTCGCCTGCTCGACCGGCAAGCGGGTACGGAAATTGCCTGGCCTCCCGACCGACTCCAGCCGGTCCAGCCGGGCCAGCGTCACGTCGTCGACCTCGTAGAGTTCGCCCGCGACTTTTTGGCCCTCACCTTCGCGCTCGACCATCATCGGCGCAAACCAGGGGCCGGCGACGAACATCGGGTAAGCATGCACGGTCCGCGCCGTCCCGAGGAAGGTCGCCTCGGCAAGACCCTTGTCGTGCAGGGGAAAGCCGTTCTTCAGCGTGCCGAAGACGAAAAGGAGATGCCTTCCCGGCCCCGTGCCGAGCGGAGCCATCCTTTGCAGGCCGCTTTCGGTCAGCATCTCGGGCAGGACGATGTCATGTTCTTCGTCCGGCACGCGCTCGACCTCCTGGCAATCGAAGGCCACGCCGATGAGACGCGGCGCGTGTCCTGCCGCGCGCAGGCGCTCGATCGCCCGGTCGTAATAGCCTCCGCCATAGCCGATGCGATGGCCGCGCGCGTCGAAGGCGGCGAGCGGCACCAGCATGAGCGCCGGATCGAGGATTTCCGCCTCCTCCCCCGGCCCTGCCGTGCCGAAGCCCATCTCCACCAGCGGCGCGCCGCGCACGAGCTCGCGGAACACGATCGTCTCGCGGTCGAGGATCGCCGGCAGCGCCAGCCGCGCGCCCTGCTCTCTGAGCGCGAACATCAGCGGCCGGACATCGACCTCCGAGCGGATCGGCCAAAAGCCGGAAACAACGCTGCCCGGCTCGACGCCGATCTCGCCGGCGCGCTCGGCCAATCCGAGCGCCGCCGCGATGCGCCATGCGGGATCGAGCCTGTCCCGCCTTGCCAGCGCCTCGCCGCGCAATCGTCGCTTGAATTCTTTTGGCGTGATCATGGTGCGGCGGCAGAAAAGGCCAGATTTGGATGGAGTTTTAGGAGCGACGTTTTGCAGGAGCGGACTTTTTCGTTCGTGAGCACCGCACAAAGCGGCGCGACGACAAATCCGCCAAATATGGACTTTTCGAAAAGTGGCGATCCACGACAACCGATGGAGAGGTCGATCCCGGGTGCCTACAAAGTAGGTGGGCGCCGTGTGTCCGAACCCACGGGTCCGGCCAGGGACAGCTCCCTAGGGATCAATAAGGCCCCGGGGAATGTTACTCCTGTCGAGAAGCGCAGAACGCCGAGGCCAGATATAGCGCCCGGCTCGATCCAGTGCCAGTGCGCGCGCCGCCTTCGCGCATCGATTTTCGGCTGCATCCCGTTGCGGCCTTGCGTCCGATCACGCCGGTCCCTACAGCAGGACCGGAACCAGGAACGGAAAGCCTGCCGATGCGCTTTGAAGGAACAGCGGCCTATATCGCCGACAAGGATCTGATGGTCGCCGTCAACGCGGCGATCGCGCTGGAGCGGCCGCTTCTGGTCAAGGGCGAGCCGGGCACCGGCAAGACCGAGCTTGCCAGGCAGGTCGCCGCCGCGCTCGACCTCGACCTGATCGAATGGCACATCAAGTCGACCACGAAGGCGCAGCAGGGCCTCTACGAATACGACGCCGTCTCGCGCCTCCGCGACAGCCAGCTCGGCGACGAGCGCTTCAACGACATCAGGAACTACATCAAGCGCGGCAAATTGTGGGACGCCTTCTCGGCGGACCGCAAGGTCGTGCTCCTGATCGACGAGATCGACAAGGCCGACATCGAGTTCCCGAACGACCTCTTGCAGGAACTCGACCGCATGGAGTTCTTCGTCTACGAGACCGGCGAGACGATTCGCGCCGCGCACCGTCCGATCGTCATCATCACGTCGAATAACGAGAAGGAACTGCCGGACGCCTTCCTGCGCCGCTGCTTCTTCCATTATATCCGCTTCCCGGACGTCGAGACGCTGCACAGGATCGTCGACATCCACTATCCGGGCATCAAGCAGAATCTGGTGCGCGCGGCGCTCACCCAGTTCTACGAAATCCGCGACGTGCCCGGCCTCAAGAAGAAGCCCTCCACCTCCGAGGCGCTCGACTGGATCAGGCTGCTCGTCGCCGACGATGTCGCGCCGGAGGATCTGCGCGGCGACCCGAAGAACGCGCTGCCGAAGCTGCACGGCGCGCTCCTGAAGAACGAGCAGGACGTGCACCTCTTCGAGCGCCTCGCCTTCATGGCGAGAAGGCAAGGCTGAGCGGCCGCGCGTTTCAATTGCCCGGTCGCGAAAAGATTGATATGAGCCGGCGCATGGAAGAGCTTTTCGGCAATCCGGCCTACAAGCGTTTCGTTCTGCAGGACCACAAGCGTCTGCCGAGCCGCTTTGCCGCGCGGATTTCGGGCGCGCTGACGAGCCGTCTATCGGGGCGCCTGGCCTGACCCCGCCGGCGCCGCGCCGGACCAGCATTCTTCCATTCAGCCACGGACAAGAACGATGAGCGCACCGCGCACCCTCTACGACAAGATTTTCGACGACCATGTGGTCGACCGCCAGGACGACGGCACCTGCCTGCTCTATATCGACCGCCACCTCGTGCACGAGGTGACCAGCCCGCAGGCCTTCGAAGGGCTGAGGATGAGCGGCCGCAAGGTGCGCCATCCGGAAAAGACGCTCGCCGTCGTCGACCACAACGTCTCCACCTCGCCCGACCGCAGGAACGGCATCAAGAACGAGGAGAGCCGCATCCAGGTCGAGGCGCTGGCCAGGAACGCCAAGGATTTCGGCATCGAATATTTCAACGAGGTCGACCGCCGCCAGGGCATCGTCCACATCATCGGCCCGGAGCAGGGCTTTACCCTCCCTGGCATGACGATCGTCTGCGGCGACAGCCATACCTCCACCCACGGCGCCTTCGGCGCGCTGGCGCACGGCATCGGCACCTCGGAGGTGGAGCATGTGCTCGCCAC
>JBQCFH010000321.1:0-5372 GCA_051959385.1 Rhizobiaceae bacterium
GGTCGAGCAATCGTCGGCGATGCAGAGTTCCCAGTTCGGGTAAATCTGGGCCGCGACGGAGCCGATTGCCTCCTCGAGCAGGTTCGCCGGCGTGTTGTAGACGGGCATGATCACGCTGATCTTCGGCCTGTCGGCGAGCGCCTCGACGGCGGCGCGCACTGCGTCGGCGTCGCGCTTCTCGTCGAAGTCGTGGCGCGCGATCCAGTCGTCATAGGTCCCGGACCCGCCCGGCACGTTGGGCGTTTCGCGCATCTGCAGGAAAACCGGCTGGCGCAGCGCCTTCAGATAGATCGGAAGCTGGCGAAGAAAGGCGCGCGGATGCCGTCGCATGACGCTGAGCCCCTGGCGGCCGAGCGCCAGAGCGCGCTCGTGGGGGCCCTGCAGCTTGAAGCGGAAGCTCGATATTGCGAAGCCGCAGGGTATTTCCGACGGATCGAGCCGCACGATCAGCACCGGAAAAGGCAGCCGCACGATGGCGAAATAGCCGTCATTCCGGGGGTTCGGCCTCAGCCGCGTGGAAAAGACCTCGCTGAAGCCGCCGCCGAAATCGAAATAGACCTGCGGGCGCAGTTGCTCGGCGGCCGAAATCTCAAGATCGATCCGGTACCATCCCGGCTCGATCGCATCTTCGGGCTTGAAGATGAGTTGGGGGTCGCCGTCCAGCGCCTCCAGTTCGTTTCCCTCAGTCCTTACGCCAATAAATTCCGTCGAAACGCCGGCTTCCAGTAGTTCGATTTGCGCCATGATTCCCCATGCATGCTCTCTCCCCCCTGCTTCGACACGGCGCACAAAGCAAGGGCATTGCCATCAGTCCGAGTCACGTCCCCTAAGCGGTTATAGTCGCGCAAGATGACAGTGCAACGAAGAATCGGCCCGCAGGCAGATATGCGGTCAGCCGCCGGCGCTTTCCGGAACGAAACGGCCTTCGCGATAGCCATGTTCGACGAAATGGGCCTTGGCCCTGCCGTCGCTTCCGGGCTGCAAAAGGATGTGCTCGAGATCGGGATAGATGCGGCAATAAAGCTCGGAATTAAAGCCGTTCAGGCCCGGCAGCCTGCCCTCGAAATAGCCGAACCGGATATAGTGCTCGCGGCCGGAGGCTATCTCGCCCGCCGCGACGGCGTCAGCGATGTCCGGATATCGTTCGAGATACCATTCCTCATCGAAGGACGCCGCCTGAAGCATCTCCGTCAGGATCATCATGAGACCTTCGCGGTCGCATGTCAGCGTCTTGTGCCCTTCGTGCCAACCCCGGATGTTGCAAATCGTCAACAACCGCTCGAAATGCGGCAAAATCATTCGCCCAGTCCCCACCCTATAGCCCGGGCGGAAATCTAACAAAGGCGCGACACAATTTAAAGTATTTTTTTGCGCACAGCGCAACCGTCCGGATCGCTCCCGGCAGCTGAAATCAATCCGCCGTTTGCGCCACAATACGGCGAACGACGTCGTCCGTCGAGCGCCGCCACTCCGGCGCGCGCCAGCCGAAGACGGCGGCGAATTTTTCCGTCGACAGGCGGGAATTGGCGGGCCTCAGCGCCTTGGTGGGATAGTCGGCGGTGGCGATGTCGCGGACCCGCGCGTGCGGGCCGCCCAGCCGCTCGCTTGTCTGCAGCAGATGGCGGGCAAATCCACTCCAGTTCGTGTCGCCGCTGCCCGCCAAGTGATAGACGCCATAGCGGGAGAAATCCGCGTTCCGCCCGAGCGTGCGCGCCGCAAGAAGGATCGCATCGGCGATGTCGAGCGCCGAGGTCGGGTTGCCCCACTGGTCCGAGACGACGGCGATCTCTTCGCGCTCGGCCGCCAGCCGCAGCATCGTCTTGAGAAAGTTGCGGCCGAAAGGCGAGTAGACCCATGCCGTGCGCAGGATGAGGTGGCGCGGATTGGCTTCGGCCACCGCCCGTTCGCCGGCGAGCTTGGAGGCGCCGTAGACGCCGCGCGGAGCGGGCTCCCGGTCCTCGCCATAGGGCGCCTCCGCCGCGCCGTCGAACACGTAGTCGGTCGAGAGGTGGACGACCGGGACGCCGATGGCCGCCGACGCCTCCGCCACGGCGCCCGCGCCACGCGCATTGACGGCGAACGCCAGGTCGGGCTCGTCCTCGGCCTGGTCCACCGCCGTATAGGCCGCGGCCGACACGACGAGATCCGGCCGGGCGGCGCGGAGCGCCGGCGCGATCGTTTCCGGGCGGGACAGGTCCAGTTCGGGGCGGCCGATCCGGACGATTTCGATGCCGTCTCCGGCGCGCTCGGCGAGGCTTTGCGCGACCTGGCCGTCGCGGCCGGTGACGACCAGCCTCACGCCGTTGCCTTCCTGAGGCCGCCCAGCCTTTCCCCGGCATAGCGCTGGCTGCGGATCGGTCCCCACCACCATTCGTTGGCCAGGTACCAGTCGATGGTCAGCGCCAGCCCTTCCTCGAAGGTGACCGACGGCTTCCAGCCGAGCTCGCGCTCGATCTTGCTGGCATCGATGGCGTAGCGGCGGTCGTGCCCCGGCCGGTCGGCCACGAAGGTGATCAGCTCCTCATGCAGCATGCCATTGGCGCGCGGCCGGCGGACGTCGAGCATCCGGCAGATCGTCCTGACAACGCTGAGATTGGTCTGTTCGGAGCGCCCGCCGACATTGTAGCCTTCGCCCGGCCTACCGCGCGTCGCGATGAGCTCCAGCGCGCGGGCGTGGTCCTCGACATAGAGCCAGTCGCGGACATTGGCGCCGGCGCCGTAGACCGGCAGCGGCTTTTCCTCGAGCGCGTTCAGGATGACCAGCGGGATGAGCTTTTCGGGGAAGTGATGCGGACCGTAATTGTTGGAGCAGTTGGAAAGGACAACGGGCAGGCCGTAGGTCTCGTGCCAGGCCCGGACCAGATGGTCGGAAGCGGCCTTCGAGGCGGAATAGGGCGATGACGGCGCATAGGGCGAGGCTTCAGTGAAGATGCCGCCTTCGAACGGCAGGTCGCCGAAAACCTCGTCGGTCGACACGTGATGAAACCGGAAGCGCGACCTGGCCGGTTCCGGCAGATCCTGCCAATAGGCGAGCGCCGCCTCCAGCAGACGGAACGTGCCGACCACGTTGGTCTCGACGAAGGCGCCCGGGCCGTCAATGGACCGGTCGACGTGGCTTTCCGCCGCCAGATGCATGATTATGTCGATCCTGTGCTCGCGCAGGATGCGCAGGATGCGCGCGCCGTCGCAGATGTCGGCTTTCTCGAAGCGGTAGTTCGAGCGGTTCTCGATGGACCGCAGCGAGGCCAGATTGCCCGCATAGGTCAGCTTGTCGACATTCGTCACCCGGGTCCTCGGGTCGGCGCAGAGATGCCGGCAAACGGCCGACCCGATGAAGCCGGCACCGCCGGTCACAAGGAAATGCGTCATTGAGCCCCTCCCCTCGTCATTCGAATGTTTCAGCCAGGCGCAGCGGCGGCGCATTGCGGTCCTTCTCGGAAAGGATGAACGAGTCCGCCGGCAGCGGCCATTCGATCCCGATATCCGGATCGTCGAAGCGGATCGAGCGATCATGTTCCGCCGAATAAGTGTCGGTGACCTTGTAGATCACTTCGGTGTCGGCCTGCAGCGTCACGAAGCCGTGGGCAAAGCCCTTGGGCACGACGATCTGGTTCCATTTCTCGGCGGAGACTTCGAGCGCGACCCATTTGCCGAAATCGGGCGAATGCCTGCGGATGTCGACGACGACATCGAAGATCGCCCCTTTGGTGACGCGCACGAGCTTGTCCTGCGCGCGCGGCGGCAACTGGTAATGCAGGCCGCGCAGCACTCCCCTGGCCCTGGAGAGCGACTGGTTGTCCTGCACGAAGGTAAGATCGATGCCGGCGCCGGCGAAGGTGCTGGCGTTATACGTCTCGGAGAAGAAGCCGCGCTCGTCGGAGAAGCGTCGCGGCATGATTTCCAGAACGCCTTCGAGGCCGAGTTGCCTTGTCTCAAGCATGGCCTATCCCAGCCTGGCCCGCCTCGCTGACGACGCGGCGCAGATAGGCCGCATATTCGTTCCTGCCGAGCCGTTCGGCGCGAGCCATGACCTCGTCGGCTGTCAGCCAGCCGGCGTTGAAGCCTATCTCCTCCGGACAGGCGATCTTGATTCCCTGCCGGTGCTCCAGCACGCTGACAAAGGCCGAGGCTTCGTGAAGGCTGTCCACCGTGCCGGTATCCAGCCATGCGTATCCCCGCCCGAGCTGGTGGACATGCAGCTTGCCGCGCTCGAGATAGACGTTGTTGACGCTGGTGATCTCGAGTTCGCCACGGGCGGACGGCTTTATGCCGGCGGCGATGTCGAGCACGTCGTTGTCGTAGAAATAAAGCCCGGTCACGGCCCAGTTCGACTTGGGCGCAGTCGGCTTCTCCTCGATCTCCAGCGCCTTGCCCGACCCGCGTTCGAAACTCACCACGCCATACCGCTCCGGGTCGTCGACATAATAGGCGAAGACCGAGGCGCCGTCCGTGCGGCTGGCCGCGGCCCGGCAGATCTCGGCCAGCCCCTCGCCGAAATAGATATTGTCGCCGAGGATCATGGCGACGTTTTCGTCGCCGACGAAATCGCGGCCGATGATGAAAGCCTCGGCGAGGCCGTTGGGGTACGGCTGCTCGGCGTAGGAAAGCTCGACGCCAAAGCCGGAGCCGTCGCCGAGGAGCGCCCTGAAGGCCGGGAGATCGCGGGGCGTCGAAATGACCAATATCTCGCGGATGCCCGCAAGCATCAGCACGCTCAGCGGGTAGTAGATCATCGGCTTGTCGTAGATCGGAATGAGCTGCTTGGATACGGCCAGTGTCACCGGATACAGCCGCGTGCCGCTGCCGCCGGCCAGTATTATGCCCTTCACAGCCAGCTACCTCCGACCTTCAATATTTCGGGATGTGTCATTTGACCGATGTTGCCCGACGTGCGGCATAACCATGCCTGCCGCCCGCCGTCAACCATGCTCCGCCTGCTGTCGGGCGGAGGGTCTTCACAGATCGTTGCGAGACGTGGATTTCCGCCCCGCGTTTGCGATAGGCGCGACCGTCGCACCCCGGAGCGGGAAGGGTCGCTCCGCGTCCGCCCGGGAGGAAATGCGTTTCCGCTTCGGAACCGCCGCCATCCCCAATGCGCGCGTGACACCACGTTGCACAGGCCTTGAACGCCGACTATAAGGGCGCCGGTCATCGGCCGTCATCTTGGGGCGTAGCCAAGCGGTAAGGCAGCGGTTTTTGGTACCGCCATTCCCAGGTTCGAATCCTGGCGCCCCAGCCATCGCCAGAAAATTTCAATCCAGCCGCGCCGGCTCGTTGGCCGACAATTCATCACCGATGCCGCGCGCGCCGGACATCCCACCTGCCGCGTCCGGCGTCCCGAAGATCGTGCGCAGGAGTATGCCGACATCCGA
>JBQCFH010000322.1:0-7815 GCA_051959385.1 Rhizobiaceae bacterium
TTCTCGGCGAAGGGCTGGAACGCCGTCATCAACACCAATCTGAACGGCACCTGGTACATGATGCAGGCGGCCGCCCGGCAATGGCGGGATACCGGCCGGGAGGGGAGCATCGTCAACATCGTCGTGGTGGTGTCGCACGGCCTTTACGGCCTGGCCCATACGGTGGCGGCGCGCGCGGGCGTGGTCGGGTTGAGCCGCGCGGTGGCCGTGGAATGGGCGCCGCTCGGGATCCGGGTGAACTGCATCGCGCCCGGCGCCATCGAGACGCCGGGCTGGAAGGTCTATACGGCAGAGACCTTGGCGGGCTATCCCAACTCAAACCCGATGAAGCGCGTCGGTACGGCCTGGGAGATCGCCGAAGCCTGCGTCTATCTCGCCGGGCCGGCATCTTCCTATGTCACCGGCGAGGTGCTGAACGTCTCCGGCGGCAGCCAGCTCTGGGGCGAGACCTGGGCCATTCCGAAGCCCGACTATTTCAAAGTATAGGAGAAGACGCTTGGCAGACAGGCCTTTGACCGCCGGCCAGAAGATCACGACGGCCGGCAGGACGATCGGCGAGGGCGACATCACGCTCTTCGCGGGCCTTGCCGGCGACTTCACCCCGATCCACGTCGACGATGCTTTCGCCAGGACGACGCCGTTCGGCGAACGTATCGCG
Organism: Rhizobiaceae bacterium; assembly: GCA_051959385.1. GTDB lineage: Bacteria > Pseudomonadota > Alphaproteobacteria > Rhizobiales > Rhizobiaceae > Mesorhizobium_L. Next base: position 659 of record JBQCFH010000322.1, read on the forward strand.
CATGGGCCGCTAACCCTCTCCGTCGCGGTCGGGCTGCTCACGCAGACGGGCATCCTCGGCGAGCGGGTCATCGGCCTCGTCAACCTCAACTGGGACTTTGCCGGGCCTGTCAGGATCGGCGACACCATTCGCGCGCACGTGACGGTCGAGGAAGTGCGCCCTACATCCAAGTCGGATAGAAATCTTGCTACTTTCCTCTTCGAGGTCGTCAACCAGCACGGCGACGCGGTCCAGACGGGCCGTTTGCGCGTGATCGTAAAGGCGGATTGATCATGGCGGTATCCCTTCGTTCACCCCTGGCAGAACAGATCATCGCCAGACCCACTGCCGGTTATGTTCAGAATTCCATGTCGAACGTCGCGCCTGTCGGGCTCGCCCGCGACCTTGCAGAAAGGGCCAAATCCGGCCGGCCGGTGAGGATCGGCCTGATCGGCGCCGGCGAGATGGGGACCGACATTGTCACCCAGGTGGCGCGCATGCAGGGGCTGACCGTCGGCGCCGTCGCCGACCACAAGATCCGCAACGTTTCGCATGCGGCCGAGATCGCCTATGGCGAGGCGGGCCATGTGAGCGAGGTCGAGAACGGCGCCGACCTCGACCGGGCCATGGAGGCGGGCAGGATCGCGGCGACCCACGATGCCGACCTCGTCATCGGCAGCGATCTGATCGACGTCGTGGTCGACGCAACCGGCATTCCCGCCGTCGGCGCGGAAGTCGGCCTCAAAGCCATGGAGCACGGCAAGCATCTCGTCATGATGAATGTCGAGGCCGACGTGACGATCGGCGCCTATTTGAAGAGCGAGGCCGACCGCCTCGGCGTGGTTTATTCGCTCGGCGCCGGCGACGAGCCGTCCTCGTGCATGGAACTCATCGAGTTCGTCTCGGCGCTCGGCTATCCGATCGTCTCTGCCGGCAAGGGGAAGAACAACCCCCTGCGCTTCGATGCCGTGCCGGAGGACTACGCCGAAGAGGCCGAGCGGCGGAACATGAATGTCCGCATGCTGGTCGAGTTCGTCGACGGCTCGAAGACCATGGTCGAGATGGCGGCGATCGCCAACGCCACCGGGCTGGTGCCGGATTGCGCGGGCATGCACGGGCCCGCCGCCTCGCTGCAGGAACTTTCGACCACGCTGATCCCGGAGAAGGACGGCGGCGTGCTGTCGCGCGCGGGCTGCGTCGACTACACGGTCGGCAAGGGTGTGGCGCCGGGCGTCTTCGTCGTCGCCGACATGTCGCATCCGCGCCTGTCGGAACGCATGGAGGACCTCAACCTCGGCAAGGGGCCGTATTTCACCTTCCACCGGCCCTATCACCTGACCTCGCTCGAGGTGCCCCTCACCTGCGCGCGCGTGGTGCTCCACGGCAAGGCCGACATGGTCCCGCTGCCGAAGCCCGTGGCCGACGTCTGCGCCGTCGCCAAGAAGGATCTCGCGCCCGGCGAGAAGCTCGGACTGATCGGCGAGCATATGTATCGCGCCTGGATCATGCGGGCGGACGAGGCCCGCGCCGCCGCCGCCATTCCATGCGGCCTGCTGCATGGCGGAACGGTGACCCGGCCGGTCCGCAAGGGCGAGTTGATCACCTACGCCAATGTCGCGCCGCCGGCATCGAAGATCGCCGAGCTTCGCGCGCGGCAGGACCGGCTCGTCTGGGGCAATGCCTGACGCCCGATCCTGCAATTTGGGTTGCGCTGATCGGTTTGACGGGATAGGCCGCTTTCCCGAACCACGAGCTTAGGATGCCCGGACCCGCAAGGCGTCGGGGAGGAGCCGTCGCGGCTTTCGCCTCGACGGGAAGGCCAAGGGAGAAAAAGAATGGCTTGGGATGGAAAATTCAGGGGCTGGGTCGCCGCGCTGGTCGGCACCCTATTCCTTGCGGCCGGCGTGACCGGGGCGGGCGCGGAGCCGCCCGCGCCGCTCAACCCGCCGCAGAAGGTCAAGGTCGCCTACGTGCCGATCATGAAATTCGCGACTATGTATGTCGCGGCGGGCAGGGGGCTGTTCAAGAAATACGGCCTCGACGTCGACCTCGAGAAGGTCAAGTCGGGGACCGAGGCGATCGCCTTCCTGACGCAGGGCAGCGTCGACGTCGGCGGCATCGCCATCGTGACCTCGCTCTGGAACAGCTGGAACCGCGGTCTCGACATCCGCGTCATCGCGCCGGGCGGGCTCGAGCCGATGAAGAACAGCCCGACTACGCTTCTGGTCTCCACCAAGTCCGCCGACAAGGTAAAGGACATCGCCGACCTCAAGGGCAAGAAGCTTGCGGTCGCCGGCGGGCCTGGCAGCGGCGGCGAATATCTGGCGGCGAAGGCGCTCGAACGCGCGCACCTGACGATCCGCGACGTGCAGATGGTCAATATCGGCAACCCCGACATTCCGGCCGCCTTGCAATCCGGCTCGGTCGATGCGGCGATCGCCGGCGCGCCTTATTCCGACCAGGCGGTCGAATCCGGCGGCGCCAAGGTGCTCGCGACCGATCTCACGCCGGGCCTGATGACGGTCGCCTTCGTCGGTTCGGGCAAGTTCATCAAGGAGCGGCCGGACGTGGCGGAGCGCTTCGTCGTGGCGCTGACCGAAGCGGCGCGCATGATGCAGGGCGACGATTATCTCTCCAAGGAGAACATCGAAGCCTACATGAAATATACCGCCACCACGGAAGAGGCTTTGAAGAAGGCGACGCCCGCCGTCTACGACCCCAACATGAAGATCCCGCTGAAGGGTCTTGCCGACGTGGAGCGCGTCCATCGCGAGAACGGCCGCACCGACTACGATACGCCGATCGACCTCAAGAAGGTGGTCGACTCCGAGTTCGTCGACAAGGCGCTGGCCGACCTGGGAGAAGTCAAGAACTGATGCCGTCGCAGGTGAGGCCCGGCGGGCTGCTGCCGGGCCCGTCTCCGGAAGGACCGGAGCCGCTCTCATGAACGAAGTCAATGCGCGGGCGCCGGAAGCGGCGCCCCGTATCGTTACGCGCAATGTCACGAAACTCTACGAGACGGCGGCCGGCCCCATGGTGGCCGTGGACGATTTCAGCCTCGACGTCGCCGATGGCGAGTTCGTCTGCATCGTCGGCCCGTCCGGATGCGGCAAGTCCACCTATCTGAGGATGCTGGCCGGGCTCGATACCCACAGTTCCGGCACCATCCATATCCGGCCGGGCAGCGATCCGAAGAAGCCGCTCAACAGCGTCGTCTTCCAGGAATACGCCGTCTTCCCATGGAAGACGGTGATAGAGAACGTCGCCTTCGGGTTGCAGATGCGCGGGATCGGCATGGCCGAGCGACTCGAAGTGGCGAGATACTGGCTGGAGCGGGTCGGCCTGCGCAAATTCGCGAACTACTACCCACACCAGATTTCCGGCGGCATGAAGCAGCGCGTCTCCATCATCCGCGCGCTCGCCAACGATCCCGAGGTGCTCCTGATGGACGAGCCGCTCGGCGCGCTCGACGCGCAGACGCGCATCGTGCTGCAGGACGAGCTGCTGCGCATCTGGGAGGAGACGCGCAAGACCGTCGTCTACATTACCCACAGCCTCGACGAGGCGATCCTGCTCGGCGACCGGGTGATCCTGATGACAGCGCATCCCGGCCGGCTGCTCGCCACCTTCCACATCGGCATCGAACGGCCGCGCACGGTCGAGACCATGAACACGCCGGAGTTCGCGGAACTGCGCGGCGCGATCTGGGATCAGCTCGGGCGCGAGGTGACGCGGGCGATGGAGATGCAGGCGTGAGCGCCTCCGCAGGCGAGCGGTCGGCAGTCGCGCGCGATGCGGCTGCCGGGGATGTTGCGGCCGCCACACGGCCCTCCGCGGGCCGGCGTCTTCCTGTCGTGCTTGCCGTTCTCGCCGGCATCTGCCTTGTCTGGAACGGTGTCCTCTATCTGGCCGCGCTTTGGGCGCAGCTCTGGTGGCTGGCGCTTTTCGGCAACTTCCTGCTCGTCGTGCTGGCGGCCGAGCGGATCGGGCGGGAAGTGCCGCCGAAGCGTCGCAAGCTCTACGAGCGTGCGCTCGCCTTCGGCTTTCCGGTGCTGGCGCTGATCGCCTGGCAATTGATCGTCGATGCCGGCATCCTCAATCCGCTCTGGTTCCCGCAGCCGACACGCATCGCCAGGGCGCTGTGGGACGTAACGGTTCATTTCGACCGGTTCTCCGGCACCAGCCTGCTCGGGCGGCCGTGGCTGATCCCGTCGAAATTCGAGAGCGACGGCTGGGCGGGCGTATGGAGCCTGTTCGCCGAGAGCCATGTGTGGGCCACGCTCGGGCGCGTCGCCGCCGGCTTCGTCATCGGCGCCATTCCCGGCATCCTGCTCGGCGTCATCATGGGCATCAATCAGACGGTGCGGCTGATGCTCGACACGACGCTCTCGGCCATCTACGTCCTGCCGAAGATCGCGATCTTTCCGATCGTGATGCTGATGTTCGCCGACCCGTTCGGGGAAGGGCCGAAGATCGCGGTGGTGGCCCTTTCCGTGTTCTTCCTGATGACCATCAACACGATGGCCGGCGTGCGCGACATCGATCCCGTATTCATCATGGCGGGGCGGAACTACGGTGCGCGCGGCCTGGCGCTCTACCGGCACGTCATCATCCCGGCGGCGCTGCCGGTGATCTTCGCCGGGCTGAGGCTTGCGCTCGGAACGGCGCTCATCGTCATCATCTCGGTCGAGTTCCTGCGCGCCAAGCAGGGCGTCGGCTACATGACCTTCTATTACTGGGAAGTGCTGAACCCCGAGAAGATGTATGCCGGGCTAGTGGTGGTCATGATCCTCGGCGTGCTTCTGACCTACGGGCTGCAATGGCTGCAGAGAAAGCTGATGCCGTGGGCGAGGGGGTAGACTCCGTGAGGCGCCCTGCGCGACGTTCTCACCCGTCCGGCCCGAGCTTGGTGAGGCTGCGCGCTCTCAGCCTGCTGCCTTCAGACGCTCGCGGATGATGGCGGTGTAGTCATCCGGGCGCGTGACATAGGGATAGTGGCCGGCGGTGCGGAACGTCTTTACCGTCGCGCCCTGATAGCGGTCCTTCACCGCCTGGCGGATATCGGCGTTGATAAGGGGATCGTCCTCGGATTCGATGATGACGATGCGTTCGGGGGCGACGGCCAGCGGCGGCACGGCTTCCGATTTTTGCAGGGCCAGCACGCGCGCTTTCAATCCCTCGCCGCCGATCGCCTCTCCGCTTTCGGCCAACTGCTTCTTCAGCTCGGCGAACACCGGCTCCGGCTCGGCCCAGTTCTCGACCGACCTCAGAATCGTTTCCTTGTGCTGCTCGCCGTTCATGGCCTCCATTGTCTCGAGCGGCGGCATGCGCCGGCGCGAGGGAACCGGGTCGATCAGCGAATTGGCGATGAAGAGGGTTTCGATGCGGTCGGGCACGCGATCGGCCAGCCATTGCGCGACGAAACCGCCCAGAGATGAACCGAGGACGTGGAACGTATCGACGCCCAGTTCATCCAGAAGCACGACGAGGCTGTCGACGATCCGGCGCAGGTCCCGTTCCGGCGGATAGGTCAGCGCGATCACCCGGGCGATGTCGCGCAAGCCGTCGATCTGAGCCTGGAATATGCTGGCGGTGCCGAGCGTGCCCGGCAGGAGCACTACGGTTGGGGCGTCGGGCGAGGGCATGCCGGTATCGATAACGTCCCATTCGAGACCGTTTGCCTTGAATATGGTCCCTTCGGTGGCACGCACCTGCCTTGCCATATGTCTCTCCTGCCTGCGCCGCGGCCGGCGTCTTCACGTTGCCGGCACTGCTATGCAAGGAACCGCTCGCATGCAAGGGCGAATGGCATTTGCGCGCGGGACAGAAGGATCAAGGGAAGGAAAAGGGGACGATGACGGTTGCCAGGGCGGGCAAGGTTTTTTGGGGGGGGAACCGTCCGCCATCGTCCTCGCTCAATAACTCGCCGCCGCAGGTTTGGTTCCGGCAATCCGAAAAATTTTCCGGATTTTTTTTCGCTGCTCCGGAGCCATTCCAAAAAGGCCGGAACTGCGCGCTTTCGCGACTATTTCAGCCGGTAGCCGTCCTTGAAAAAATCGTGCCAGCAGTCGGATCTTTCGACCGTGGCGCGGCCCTTGGCGTCGCCGATCGTGTAGTCGGCCGGGCCGATTTTGCCTTCGAGCGCCTTCCAGTCGACCGGCATCGAGACGGTCGCGTTCGGCTTGCCGCGCGATGAATAGGCAACAACCGTCGTCGCGCCGCGCCCGTTCCTGAGATAGTCGATGAAGATGCGCCCGGCGCGGGCCTTCTTGGAAAGGGTGGAGGTGTAGCGGTCGGGCGCTTCCTGCTCCATCGCGCGCGCGAAATCATGCGCGAAACCCTTTACGCGGTCCCATTCGGCGTTCGGCTTCAAGGGGACGGTCACGTGAAAACCCTTGCCGCCCGATGTCTTGACGAAACTCGGCATGCCGAGCTCCTCCAGCCGTGAGCGCACGTCCAACGCCGCCGCGCGAACGTCCGCAACGTCGAGGCCCTCGTCGGGGTCCAGGTCGAAGACAAGCTGGTCGGGTTTCTCCAGCGAATCGATGGTCGAGCCCCAGATGTGGATTTCGACGACCCCGTTCTGCACCAGCGCCGCCAGCCCGTCGAAGTCCTCGATGTAGAGGAGTTCCTCGCCCTCCTTCGGCTCCGAAAAGCGCAGGATTTTCTCATGCATGCCGGGCGAGGCGTGCTTCTGGAAGAAACGCGGCCCGCCCACGCCGTCCGGCGCGCGCACCAGCGCCAGCGGGCGCCTGACCACGAACTGCTCCATCAGCGGCCACACCTCCTCGTAATAGTCGAGCAGGCCCTGCTTGCTGATGCCGGCTTCCGGCCACAAGAGCTTGTCGGGATGGGTCAGCGTCACGGCCGTCTGGCGTCCCTTCTTCGCGCGCTTCGTCCCGTCTTGCTTCGCCTCGGCTTGCTTTGGACGGGCTTTGGCGCCGTTCTTCCGGCCGTCCTTTGCCTCGTCTTCCGGCTCCTCGATGACCACGTCCCGAGCGGATTTATCCTCGCGCAGGCCCTGGAAGGAAGCATGACGCAATATATGATCGTCCGTCCACGAGCGGAACTCCACCTCGGCGACGAGGTCGGGCTCCACCCATACTGCCCTCTTTTCCTTCGCGCCCGCTCCCGTGAGCGGCGAGGTCTTGCGCTTCCGCTGGTCGAGCTTCTTCTTG
>JBQCFH010000323.1:0-2629 GCA_051959385.1 Rhizobiaceae bacterium
TCCTCCAAAAGCTCCCGCCGCGCCGCCTCCTCGGGCGTCTCGCCGGCTTCGAGCCGCCCTCCGGGGAAGGCGAATCGGCCCTGCGCCGGCGCGCGCCCGCGCTGGACCAGCAGAAAGCGATGATCGCGCCGTAGCGCGACGGAGGCCGCCAGGATGACATGATCCGCCATGCAGCCAAGATTTGGGATCGCCCCGAGGCCGTCAACCGCGCTGTTGCGACGCACGGCGAACATTTCTACCTACGGCGGCAGGAGAAACTGAGAGATGTGCGGACGATTCGCCCTGACGCTGACGCCCGAAGAGGTGCAAGCCTTCTTCGCGCTCGTCGAACTCGACGATTTTCCTCCGCGCTACAACATCGCGCCGACGCAGCCGATCCTCATGGTGATGTCCGGCGAAGGGCGGACCGCGCCCGGCTCCAACCTTCCGGACCGGCGCGCGCTCCTCGTGCGCTGGGGCCTCATCCCGTCATGGGTAAAGGACCCCAGGAGCTTTCCGCTGCTCTTCAACGCGCGATCCGAGGCGGCGCTAGACAAGAATACCTATAAGGCCGCGATGCGGCACCGGCGGGCCCTGGTCCCCGCATCGGGCTTCTACGAATGGCGGCGCGCGGGAAAAGGCAAGGCGCAGGCCTACTGGGTGCGGCCGAAGGGCGGAGGGCTGGTCGCCTTCGCCGGGCTGATGGAGACCTGGCACGAGCCGGGCGGCTCCGAGATCGATACGGGCGCCATCCTGACCACCGAGGCGAACGCCGATATCGGCCATATCCATGAGCGCATGCCCGTGATTATCCCGCCGGAGGATTTCGCCCGCTGGCTGGACTGTCGCGCAAACGAGCCGCGCGACGTAGCGGACCTCCTGCGCCCGGCTGACCCCGGCTTCTTCGAGGCGATTCCCGTATCCGACAAGGTCAACAAGGTCGCCAATATAGGGCCGGAAATCCAGGAGCCGGCCGGCGTCGAATCGGCGCCCGAAGAGAAGCCGGTTAACGTTCAGCTAAGGCTTATTTAACCCGCATTCGAATAAAATCGTTCGAAGTGTGGGCGTACCGAGATGATCAAGGAATTCACGGTCGAGTTGAGCGCGGACGACGAGATCGCCATCCGCGAGACGCTCTCGGCGTGCCGATCCATTCATCCGGAATTCCACCCGGGCCGGAAGACCTTCGCCTTCAACGACGCCGCGCTGATGTCGATCTGCAACGGCGATTTCGAATGTTTCCTCTGGTCGGCTTTCGACCGCGTCGAGGAGCGCGGCGACGTCATCACGCTCTCCAGGGGCGATGATCTCGTCTTCTACCTGCCGGTGGCGAAGCTGGAGGATCCGCTGGTCCGCCGCGCGATTTTCGACTACGTCACCGGTCGCATCGGCCTCAACGGCTGAGCCGGATAGAACTTGACCGGCATTCTCGCGGCCGCTTTGTCCGGCTTCCTGCTCGGCGCATCGCTCATCATCGCGATCGGCGCGCAGAACGCCTTCATTCTGAGGCAGGGGCTGCTGCGCGAGCACGTCTTCGTGCTCTGCCTGATCTGCTCTCTCGCCGATGCGGTGCTGATCGCGGCCGGCGTCGGCGGCCTCGGCTCGCTGGTCGCCGCTTCGCCCCGGCTTGTAACGGCTGTGACCGTCGGCGGCGGGATCTTCCTCGGCTGCTATGCCGTTCTTGCGTTCCGGCGCGCCATCCACCCGGAAACGCTGCGGGCGGCGAGGGGCGGAAAGGACAGCCTCAAGGCCGCTGTCGCGGCCTGCGTGGCCTTCACATTCCTCAATCCGCACGTCTATCTGGATACGGTCCTGCTGCTTGGATCGCTTTCCGGCCGTTTCGCCGGATGGCCGCGGCTCGCCTATGGCGCCGGGGCTGCGACCGCTTCCTTCATCTGGTTTTTCGGCCTTGGCTACGGCGCACGCCTGTTGCAGCCGTTTTTCGCCAGGCCGGCCGCCTGGCGCATCCTCGACATCGTCGTCGCCCTCGTCATGGGCGGCATCGCCATCAGCCTGATTGCGAGGCTGTTCGCCTAGGCGTGCGCGGGCTTCTTCTCGAGGGACTTCTTGCCCTTCTTGCCCGTGCACATCAGGGCTGCCTGGAGCGAGGGCTGGCCGATGGCGCGGTATTGCGCGATCAAGGCTTCGGCCGGCTTGGGTTCAGCCGGCTTTCGTCGGATTTTATTTGAGCTGGACATCATCTTCTTCCTGCCTGCTTGCGGGGAGCGGCGCAGATCGTCTCCGATTCAGTCAAATTCGTGGCGAATTCGACCTAATCCCATGCGGAGACACGAAGCCTGCTCCGCTATGCTTAACGAAGTACTGATAGCCAACGAATGAGGAGCGGATAGGTTCGCAATCCGACCTTTCCGCGTCGATTTTTTGCGCCTTGACGGAAAATTCCGGCAAGGCCATAAAGCGCGGCCATGAAAACGCCTTTCGCCATTACCGGCATCTGCATTATCGGCTAGCAACCTGCTGGCCCGGACGTTTTCGCCTTCTTCCCTGGATAGAAAAACGCTCCCGGCCGGCGGCCCGGGAGTGAACATTCCATGTCGGACGAGACGAAGGGGCTCAGGCTCTACAACACGCTGACGCGGACGAAGGAGCCGTTTCGCCCCATCGATCCGCAGAATGTCCGCATGTATGT
>JBQCFH010000324.1:0-5106 GCA_051959385.1 Rhizobiaceae bacterium
TCCCCGCCGCTCCAGCTCGGCAAGCAGATGGCGGCCCGTGCAGGCATAGACGGGGACGGCGAGCCGGCGGCCCGCGATCAGCCGTTCCAGCGTGGAGAACTCGGCGAGCGACAGGTGCGGACTGCCGATCGCCACCGCATCGATCCTGTCCGGCTTCTCCGCCGTGGAGAGCCTAGCCTGTGCCGCGCGCACCATCCCATCGGTCACGCGGATTTCCGCCTCGAACTTCAACTCGTCGCCGGCGGTAAAGGCCGCCTTCGCCTCCGGCGTGACGCCATCCATGTGGAAGAGCCCGACCGCTCCGGAGGATGCCGCCGCCGCGCCGAATGCCTTCAGCGCATCCTCGCCGGGAAAAGCATCGACGCCGGTCACCATGCCGACCGCCTCGCCGATCTCGCGTCCATAGAGGCTGCCGAGGATCGGCCAGGCGATTTCGGCGCCGAGAAAGTCCGCGCCCAGACCGGAGAGATCGAAGCGAACGGTGGGGCGGCGGTTCTCGGCGCGGTGGAGGCCATAGTCCGGCGCGCGACCGGCGATGGCGCAGGCGATGTCGAGGAAATCGCCGTAGCGGTTGGTGCGCGCGCCGAGGACGGAATTGCAGAATACGACCGCGTTCGACTCGCCCCAGGCGACGTCTGTCCCGAAAGCCGGGCGGTGCCCGGCCTGGTAGGGCGCGCAGGTGAAGCTCGTCTCGCACCCGAGCGCCCGGTAGGCCTCCATCATGCGCCGCGCCATGCCGCGCTCCGGCTCGGCGAGCCGCACCTGCGAGCAGCCGGTGAGGTCGAGCGCGCCGACATTGAGCGTCGAGCGCACGGCGACTTTCGCGCCGCCCTCGACCAGCTTTTCAGCGAACAGCGTGCCGGAATCGCCGTGATAGAGCGCCCCGTCTATATGCGCCGATGCGATCGGAATGAGCCGCGGCGCGCCGAGCAGCCTGCCGCTGTCGGCGACGATGCGCATGGCCATGGCCGCGCCTGCGCCGCGTTCGCCGGCGGCGATCGCCTGCTCTTCGGCGGAGAGCGCCAGCGTCACGGCCGCAGATCCTTGCGCATGGTGATCGAGGTTGGGCGGTCGTAGCCGGCATGCGCCGTGCGGCCGGTTTCTTGGAACCCGAGCCGAGCGAAGGTCGCCTGGTTGTCGACCAGCTCGACGCGGACCTGCAGTTCGATCAGCGGCTTGGCCGTTCCGCGAACGTGTTCCTCCGCGGCCGCGACGAGGCGGCGTCCGATGCCGCGCCCCTGGCAGGCCGGATCGACCGCCAGCTTGCCGAGATAGAAATGGTCGTCCTTCTCGGCGAGGAAGACGCATCCGGCGATGCGGCCGTCGAGAAGCGCCAGGAACGCAGTTTCCGCCGCCGCCTTCTGCTTCAGGTTCTCGGGCGTCAGCCGGAGCGCCGAGGAAGGCGGGTCGATGACGCCGTTCATGTAGCGGAACGAGCCGAGGATCAGCGCCAGCAATTCCTCCCACGACTCGAAATCCGCGGGCAGGGGAATGATGGAGCATCCGTCCGCTTTTTCGGCCTGCTGGGCGATTGGATATGAGCTCACTCCCACCCCCACCCCTGTCCCCTCCCCACAAGGGGGAGGGGGACTTCGCGGCGCCGCCTGATGAAACAAAACTTCAATGATTTTGGCCGTGAAAGCGATGATAGCGTCTCCCTCTCCCTTGTGGAGAGGGGACAGGGGTGGGGGTAGATGGACACGACATCTGTTCCAAATTCACCCTGCGGTTGCTCTGCAGCAGCCATGGCGAGCGCGTCAGCCATGATGCCGGTAGCGGATGGTTTCGAAGCGGGTGGCGAGGCCGTCATAAAGGAGCAGCCGCCCCACCAGCGGTTCGCCGACGCCGGTGACGAGCTTGATGACCTCCATCGCCTGCAGCGTGCCGAGCACGCCGGTCAGCGCACCCAGAACGCCGGCCTCGGCGCAACTCGGCACCATCCCCTCCGGCGGCGGCGCCGGGAATAGATCGCGGTATGACGGGTTCGGCCGCCCCCCGGCGTCGTTCGCATAAGGCATGAGCACCGTCAGCGATCCGTCGAAACGGCCGACGGAGGCCGTCACCAGCGGGCGCTCATCCGCCGCGCAGGCGTCGGCCACCGCGTAGCGGGTGGCGAAATTGTCGGACCCGTCCACGACGACGTCGTATGCCGCGATCAGCCGTCTCGCATTGCCTTCGTTTAGCCGAAGCGCATGGATCTCGACGCTCACATGCGGGTTGATCGCCTCGACCGCGGCGGCGGCGCTCGCCGTCTTCGGCCGGCCGATGTCTTCCGTCCTGTGGATGATCTGCCGCTGCAGGTTGGAGAGCGACACCGTGTCGTCGTCGACGATGCCGAGCGTGCCGACTCCCGCCGCGGCGAGGTAGGAGAGCACCGGCGCGCCGAGCCCGCCGGCGCCGACGACCAGCACCCGCGCCCGCCTCAGCTTCTGCTGGCCCGGCCCGCCGACCTCGGCCAGCACGATATGCCGCGCATAGCGCTCGAGTTCCTCGGGCGAGAGGGGAGGGGGCTCATGCTGGTTCATGGGCCGACACTATGCCGAAAGCGGACAACGACGCTCTTACTCCTATTCACCCCACCCCCGGCCTTTTGCCGGCCCGAGGACAGGCTCCGGGCCGGAGGGGGTGAGGCCTCCTTATGCCGTTAAATCCAATAGCTTTGGAATAGCGCCATCAAAGCAACAATATTATTTCCCTTGCCAACGCGCCACCGTCCCGGCCGCCACGTTGAGAAACTGCGCCTTCCCCTCAAGCGCCGAAAAAAGCGCCGGCTCGGTGCCGGTCATGAAAACCTGGCAGCCGAGTTCTTCGAGGATGTCGAAGAGCGCCGCCCTTCGATGCTGGTCGAAATGCGCCGCGATCTCGTCGAGAAGCAGGATCGGCGTCATGCCGGCCATCTCGCCCGTCAGCCGCGCATGCGCCAGCACGATGCCGACGAGAAGCGCCTTCTGCTCGCCGGTCGAGCAGAGCGCGGCCGGCATATCTTTCGGCCGGTGGCGCACGAGGAGGTCGGCGCGTTGCGGCCCGTCGAGCGTACGCCCGGCGGCGCGGTCGCGCGCGCGGCCGGCGGCGAGCTGGCCGCGCAGCCATTCCTCGATCTCGACGGCCGGACGTTGCCCGATCTGCTCCTCCAGCGCGCCGGCGATCGCGAGCTCGGCCTTGGGGAAGGCGCTGTCGTCCGGCAGCCGCTCGATCATGGCGGCGGCAAGCCGCAGCAACTCGCCCCGCGCGGCGGCGATCGCCACCCCCGTCTCCGCCATCTGCAGCTCGATGGCGCCAAGCCAGCTCTCGTCCATCCTGCCCTCGGCGAGAAGCCGGTTGCGTCCGCGCATCGCCCGTTCGTAGTCGAGCGTGCGCTTGCCGTGCGCCGGGTCGATGGCGAGCACCAGCCGATCGAGGAAGCGGCGCCGGTCGCCCGCCGGTCCGGTGAAGAGCCCGTCCATGGAGGGCGTCAGCCAGATGACGCGCAGCCATTCCAGCATCTCCTCCGCCGATTTCGCCGGCGCGCCGTTGATGCGGACCCGGCGCGCGCCGTCCGCATCCTCCGGCCCGGCGGCGAGGGTTCCCGTGCCGATCTCGCAATCGCCGAAAGGCCCTTCCAGCCGCGCATGGACGGCAAAGCCGCCGGCGGCGCCCTCGCGCGCCATTTCCGAATAGGGCGCGCGGCGCAAGCCGCGCCCCGGGCTGAACAGCGAGACCGCTTCGAGCAGGTTGGTCTTGCCCGCGCCGTTCTCGCCGGTCAGCACCACCGCGCCCGGTTCGACGTCGAGGGCGAGCGCCGGATAGTTGCGGAAATCGGTCAGCGACAGCCTGGTTATGTTGACCGGAGGCGTCCGCCTGGCGGTATCGGCTTCGCGCACGTCACCCTAGACTCGCATCGGCATGAGCACGTAGAGCGCATGCTCGTCCGCCGAATCGTGGATGAGGGTGGGCGATCCCGCGTCGGCCAGCATGAACTCGGCCGCGTCGCCGGAAAGCTGCGCGGCGATATCGAGCAGGTAGCGGGCGTTGAAGCCGATATCGAGCGGGTCGGAGCCGTAGTCTGCCGGCAGTTCCTCCGTGGCGCTGCCCGAATCCGGATTGTTGACCGTCAGCGTGAGCTGGCCGTCGGCGATCGACAGCTTGACCGCCCGCCCGCGCTCCGACGAGATCGTGGAGACGCGATCGACCGCCGCCGCGAAACTCTGCCTGTCGATCACGAGCTTCTTGTCGTTGCCGGTCGGGATGACGCGCTGGTAGTCGGGGAAGGTGCCGTCGATGAGCTTGGAGGTCAGCACCACGCTGCCAATGGTGAAGCGGATCTTGGTGTCGGAAAGCTCCACCGTCACCGCGACGTCCGGCTCGTCGACGAGTTTCTGCAACTCGCTCACCGTCTTGCGCGGGACGATGATGCCCGGCATCCCTTCCGAGCCCGCCGGCGCCTCCACCTCGGCGCGCGCCAGGCGATGCCCGTCGGTGGCGACGGCGCGCAGCTTCAGCTTGCCGTCCGTCTCGATCGTGTGCAGGTAGATGCCGTTCAGATAGTAGCGCGTCTCCTCGGTCGAGATGGCGAACTGCGTCTTCTCGATCAGGCCCTTGAGCGCCGCGGATTCGAGCCGGAAGGTGTGCGGGAACGTGCCGGCGGAAAGCTCCGGGAAATCGGACTGCGGCAGGCATTGCAGGCGGAAGCTCGACCGGCCCGAAATGACCGACATGGCGTTGCCGTCCTCGTCGGTCCTCAACATCACCTCGGCGCCGTCGGGCAGCTTGCGCACGATGTCGTAGAGCAGATAGGCGGGAACGGTCGTCGCCCCCTTCTGCTCGACGGCGGCCTGCGCCGCCTCCGTCACCTCCAGGTCGAGGTCGGTCGCCTTCATCTCGAGGCTGTTGCCGTCGCCCGAAAGCAGCACGTTGGAAAGGATCGGGATCGTGTTGCGCCGCTCCACCACGCGGTGGACGTGGCCGAGCGACTTCAGGAGGTTGGAACGTTCAAGGACCACACGCATAACGAACCGATCTCGTCTCGATGAATGAAATTGCCGCCCCGCGGGCCTGGCGCCCGCCATCGGCCCGTGCGGGCCCGGGCCGTCGCAAACTGACAGGAAATCGGCCGGAAAGGCAAGCCTT
>JBQCFH010000325.1:0-7173 GCA_051959385.1 Rhizobiaceae bacterium
CGACGTGGTCATGATGCTGCGGCTGCAGCGCGAGCGCATGGCCGGCGCCTTCGTGCCTTCGACGCGCGAATATTTCCGCTATTTCGGCCTCGACGCGGCAAAGCTCGCCGCGGCGGCCGAAGGCGCGCTCGTCATGCATCCGGGGCCGATGAACCGGGGCGTCGAGATCGCCTCCGAGATTGCCGACGGCCCGCAAAGCGTGATCCAGGAGCAGGTCGAGATGGGGGTGGCCGTCCGCATGGCGGTGATGGAAGCGCTGCTCGACCCGCGCCGCAATTCGGAAGGACGGGCGGCGTGATGCAGTCGAGAGCCGCCGACATTGCCCCTGATCCCTCTGCCGGGACCTTCTCCCCGCAAGCGGGGAGAAGCAGGCTGGCTGCGACTGTCCCACTTCGTCCTACGGGGAGAAGGTGGCGGCAGCCGGATGAGGGGCAGCGTGGAGACGTTGCAAAATGACCACCACCGTCTTCCACAACGCCCGCATCGTCGATCCCTCGCGCGGGCTGGACGAACTGGGCAGCGTCGTCGTCGAGGGCAAGAAGATCGCCGCCGCCGGCAAAGGCGCGCTGAACCAGGGCGCGCCGGAAGGCGCGACGATCGTCGATTGCGCCGGCCGCACCATCATCCCCGGCCTGATCGACGCGCGCGTCTTCATCGGCGAGCCGGGCGCCGAGCATCGCGAGACCATCGCCTCGGCTAGCCAGGCGGCGGCCGCCGGCGGCGTCACCTCGCTCGTCATGATGCCGGACACGCATCCCGTGATCGACGACGTGGCGCTGGTCGAGTTCGTGCTCCGGACGGCGCGCGACGCCGCCATCGTCAACGTGCTGCCGGCGGCCGCCATCACGCGCGGGCTGGAAGGCCGCGAGATGACCGAGTTCGGGCTTCTGCGCGAGGCCGGCGCTGCCTTCTTCACCGATGGCAGGCGCACGATCGCCTCGAGCGCCGTCATGCGCCGCGCGCTGACCTACGCGCGCGATTTCGGCGCGACCATTGCGCACGAGACGCAGGACGCCGATCTCGCCGCGACCGGCGTCATGAACGAAGGTCTCTATGCAAGCTGGCTCGGCCTGCCAGGCATCCCGCGCGAGGCGGAGGCGATCCCGCTCGAGCGCGACCTGCGGCTCGCCCGCCTCACCGGCGGCGCTTATCACGCCGCCAAGATTTCGACGGCCATGGCGGCGGAGGCCGTCGCCCGCGCCAAGGCGGACGGCGCCAATGTCTCGGCGGGCGTTGCGATCTACAATCTGGCCCTGAACGAGAACGATGTCGGCGAATACCGCACCTTCTTCCGGCTGTCGCCGCCGCTGCGCGCCGAGGACGACCGGCTGGCGATGATCGAGGCGCTCAGGAACGGCACCATCGACATCGTCGTCTCCTCGCATGATCCGCAGGATGTCGACACCAAGCGCCTGCCCTTCGCCGACGCGGAAGCGGGCGCTATCGGGCTGGAGACGCTGCTCGGGGTCGCCCTCAGGCTTCATCACAATGGCGAGATACCGCTGATCCGGCTGGTCGAGGCGCTGTCGACCGGACCGGCCAGACTGTTCGGTCTCGAAGGCGGCACGCTGAAGCCCGGCGCGCCGGCCGACCTTGCGCTGGTCGACCTCGACGAGCCGTGGCTCGTGCGCGAGGCCGACATCCGCTCGCGCTCGAAGAACACCTGCTTCGAAGGCGCGCGGCTGCAGGGCAAGGTCTTGCAAACCATGGTTGCGGGCCGCACAGTGTTCACCGCATAGGGCATTCGATCCGGCGCACGTCCGGGAGGGGACAAGACGATGCTTTACCTGCTCGGCGCTCTCGTCGTCGGCTATCTGTTCGGCTCGATTCCGTCCGGCTATTTGCTCGCCCGCGCCGCCGGCCTCGGCGATGTGCGCAAGATCGGCTCGGGCAATATCGGCGCCACCAATGTGCTGAGGACCGGCAACAAGGGCCTCGCGGCGCTGACGCTTGTCTTCGACGCGCTGAAGGGCACGATACCCGTGCTGCTCGCCTCGCATTATCTCGGCCTCTACGCCGCCCTGCTCGCCGGTCTCGGCGCCTTCCTCGGCCACCTCTTTCCGGTCTGGCTCGGCTTCAAGGGCGGCAAGGGGGTCGCAACCTACCTCGGCGTGTTGATCGGCTTGGCCTGGGAAGGCGCCGTTGTCTTCGCTGTCGTCTGGCTCCTCGTCGCGTTCGTCACGCGCTTTTCCTCGCTGGCCGCGCTGGTGGCGGCGGTCGCCGTGCCGATCGCGCTTTTCCTGCTCGGGCGCGAGGAGATCGCCGAACTCTTCGCGGTGATGAGCGCCATCGTCTTCATCAAGCACCGCGCCAACATCACGCGCCTGATGGCCGGCACGGAATCGAAAATCGGGAGCAAGGGATGAACGCGCCAGCCGCTCCGCGTCTTTCCGACCGGCAGCGGCTTTCCTGGCTGCGGCTGATCCGCACCGACAATGTCGGCCCGGCGACCTTCCGCGACCTGATCAACCGCTTCGGCTCGGCCGACAACGCCATCGCCATGCTGCCGGAACTGACCCTCTCCGGCGGCGGTATGCGGCCTGTGCGCATTCCCTCGTCGGCCGAGGCGGAGGCCGAGATGGAGCTTGCGGCCCGCGCCGGCGCGCGTTTCGTCGCCATCGGCGAGGCCGATTACCCGCCGATGCTGAGGCGCATGGACCTGCCGCCGCCGCTGGTCGCCATCAAGGGCGAGGCGGCGATCTTCACCCTGCCGCCGGTGGCCATCGTCGGCGCGCGCAACGCCTCGCTCGCCGGTATCCGCATGGCGCAGTCGCTCGCCGGCGAACTCGGCCGCGAGGGCTATGCCGTCGTCTCCGGGCTGGCGCGCGGCATCGACACGGCCGCGCATCGCGGCAGCCTCGCCACCGGCACGATCGCGGTGCTGGCGGGCGGGCTCGACCTCCCCTACCCGCCGGAAAACACCGAGCTCTATCACGAGATCGCCGCGACCGGCGGCGCGGTCATTTCCGAGATGCCCTTCGGCTGGGAGCCGAGGGCGCGCGATTTCCCGCGCCGCAACCGCATCATCGCCGGCCTCGCCTACGGGCTTCTCGTCGTCGAGGCGGCGAAGCGCTCCGGCTCGCTGATCAGCGCTCGCCTCGCCGGCGAGATGGGCCGGCTCGTTTTCGCCGTGCCCGGCTCGCCCCTCGACCCGCGCGCCGCCGGCACCAACGGCCTCCTGAAGGACGGCGCCATCCTCGTCACCGAGGCGAAGGACGTGCTCGATCACCTGGCGCCGCTGGTCGGCGCGCAGCCTCCGCCCTCCGATTTCGACGAGCCGCCGGATTTTTCCTCCGCCGCGCCGCCTGGCGACGGCGACCGCGACAAGGTTCTGGAGGCGCTCAGCCCGGTGCCGACGGCGATCGACGAGGTCATCCGCCACACGGGCCTGCATCCGGCGCAAGTCTTCATGGTGCTGCTTGAACTGGATCTTGCCGGCCGGCTGGAGCGGCATCCGGGCGGAAAGGTGTCGCTGTTGATGGGCTAGGGTAAGGCCCGGACGAGGTTATGCTTACCCGAGGTATGAAGGCAATTCAGGCGACCTGGCCCGATCCGTGGCGCTTCTGATAGAAGGGATCCCGCACCCTCGCCGGCCGCTCGCCCCGGATGATGTCGCTCACTTCCACATAGGCCATTTCGATCAGGTAGGCGAGCATGTCGCAGCGCTCCGCTTCGGCCATGGTGCGCATCTGGCCAAGCATGGTCTGCATGTAGTCCAGTGTGTCCGTCCGCCGCTTGTTGTAGCCCATGCCGACTCCCAGACCGGCGGCAGGGGCGCAAAGGAGATCCCGCTCTCGCGAAGCGGGGGCCGTCCCGCACGTCCGCGCCGTTTCTAGTTATACGTGTATCTTTATCTATGCTCAACCTAGCATCTGACGCGAAGATTGCAATCCCGGTTTTGCCAATTCCAGGTTGCAATAAGCCGCTTGCAGCGCCTGAAATGACCCTCGCCTCTTGACCAAGCGGCAAAGCGCGGCCATGTGCAGGGCGGATTTTCAATCGCTTGCGCCGCTGATTTTCCAGTATCCGCGGCGGGAAACCTAGTCATCCATGGACGTCGTCGTCGTCGAATCGCCTGCCAAGGCGAAAACGATCAACAAATATCTTGGCCGGGGCTATAAGGTCCTGGCCTCCTTCGGCCATGTGCGCGACCTGCCGGCCAAGGACGGCTCGGTGCGCCCGGACGAGGACTTCGCCATGTCCTGGAGCGTCGACACCAAGGCGTCGAAGCGGCTCTCCGATATCGTCACGGCCCTGAAGGACGCCGACGGGCTGATCCTCGCCACCGACCCGGACCGCGAGGGCGAGGCCATCTCCTGGCACGTCCTCGAAGTGCTGCGCCAGAAGCGCGCACTGAAGGACAAGCCGGTCAAGCGCGTCGTCTTCAACGCCATTACCAAAAACTCCGTCCTCGACGCGATGGCGCACCCGCGCGACATCGACGCGCCGCTGGTCGACGCCTATCTGGCACGCCGCGCGCTCGACTATCTCGTTGGCTTTACGCTCTCGCCGGTGCTCTGGCGCAAGCTGCCGGGCGCGCGCTCCGCGGGGCGCGTGCAGTCGGTGGCGCTCCGCCTCGTCTGCGACCGCGAAGCCGAGATCGAGCGCTTCGTCCGCGAGGATTACTGGCAGATCGCGGCCATTCTGGCGACCCCGCGCCACGACGAATTCGAAGCCCGGCTGACGGCCTATGAAGGCCGCAAGCTGCAGAAGCTCGACATCAAGTCTTCCGAGCAAGCCGCTGGAATCAAGGCGATGCTCGACGGCGCGACCTTCCGGGCGGTCGCCGTCGAGGCGAAGCCGACCAAGCGCAATCCCGCCCCGCCCTTCACCACCTCGACCTTGCAGCAGG
The DNA here is from genome assembly GCA_051959385.1 of Rhizobiaceae bacterium. Lineage (GTDB taxonomy): Bacteria > Pseudomonadota > Alphaproteobacteria > Rhizobiales > Rhizobiaceae > Mesorhizobium_L. Next base: position 4,853 of record JBQCFH010000325.1, read on the forward strand.
CCGCCTCCTCGCGGCTCGGCTTCTCGGCGAACCGTACCATGCAGGTTGCGCAGAAGCTCTATGAGGGCGTCGATCTCGGCGGCGAGACGGCGGGCCTGATCACCTATATGCGTACCGACGGCGTGCAGATGGCGCCGGAGGCGATCAGCGCCGCGCGCAGCGCGATCGGCAAGGAGTTCGGCGAAAAATACCTGCCGGAGAAGCCGCGCTACTATTCGGTCAAGGCCAAGAACGCCCAGGAAGCGCACGAGGCCATCCGTCCGACCGATTTCTCGCGCACGCCGGCCTCCGTCCGCCAATATCTCGACGCCGACCAGGCGCGCCTCTACGACATCATCTGGAAGCGCGCCATCGCCAGCCAGATGCAGCCTGCCGATATCGAGCGCACCACCGTCGAGATCGAGGCGCGGAACGGCGGCAGGACCGCCGGCCTGCGCGCTGTCGGATCGGTGACGCGCTTCGACGGCTTCCTGGCCGCCTATGCCGACCAGCGTGAGGAGGATTCGGAAGACGAGGAGAACCGCCGCCTGCCCGAAATCCGCTCCGACGAGACGCTCGACCGCCGCTCCGTTACGTCCACGGCCCACACGACCGAGCCGCCGCCGCGCTATTCGGAAGCGTCGCTCATCCGCAAGATGGAAGAGCTCGGCATCGGCCGCCCCTCTACCTATGCCTCGACGCTGAAGACGCTGGAAGACCGCGGCTATGTCGCGATCGAGAAGCGCCGGCTGATCCCCGAGGCCAAGGGCCGGCTGGTGACGGCATTCCTCGAGAGCTTCTTCGAGCGCTACGTCGAATATGACTTCACGGCCTCGCTGGAGGAGCAGCTCGACGAGATCTCCGACGGCAAGCTTCAGTGGAAGGACGTGCTGCGCGACTTCTGGAAACAGTTCTCCGCCGCCGTCGACGACATCAAGGAATTGCGGGTTTCCGACGTTCTCGACGCGCTCAACGACGAACTGGCGCCACTGATCTTCCCGCCGAAGGAGGACGGCTCCGATCCGCGCGCCTGCCCGAAATGCGGCAACGGCCAGCTGTCGCTGAAGCTCGGCCGCTACGGCGCCTTCATCGGCTGCTCGAACTATCCCGAATGCGGCTATACGCGCCAGCTCGGTGCGGAAGCGAACGGCAACGGCGCGGAGGCCCTTTCCGGCGATGAAGCCCGCGCGCTCGGCACCGACCCTTATACGGGCGAGGAGATCACGCTGCGCTCCGGCCGCTTTGGCCCCTATGTGCAGCGCGGCGAGGGCAAGGAAGCCAAGCGCGCCCGCCTGCCCAAGGGCTGGTCGGTCGACACGATCGATCACGAGAAGGCGCTGGCGCTGCTTTCGCTGCCGCGCGACGTCGGCAAGCATCCGGAAACCGGCAAGATGATCTCCGCCGGGATCGGCCGCTACGGGCCTTTCGTGCTGCATGACGGCACCTATGCCAATCTGGAATCGGTCGAGGACGTGTTCTCGATCGGCCTGAACCGCGCCGTCTCCGTCCTTGCGGAGAAGAAGGCGAAAGGACCGGGCGCGCGCTCGACGCCGGCGGCGCTCAAGGATCTCGGCGAGCATCCCGAAGGCGGCGGCAAGATCACGGTACGCGACGGCCGCTACGGGCCCTATGTAAACTGGGGCAAGGTCAACGCCACCCTGCCGAAAGGCAAGGAGCCCATGTCGGTGACCGTGGAAGAGGCGCTGGCGCTGATCGCCGCGAAGGCCGGCAAGGATGGCGGCGGCAGGAGAAAGCCGGCGCGCGGCAGGAAGAGCTGAGGAAGAATTGGCCCGCAGGATTTCCGGCGGAAAGAAGGAAGGCGCCGCGCCGAAGCCGGCAAGGGCCGCCTACCGCCCCTCGCGTGACGATCTCCTGCAATTCATCACCGACAATCCGGACCGTTCCGGCCGCCGCGACCTTGCCAAGGCTTTCGGCCTGAAGAACGAGGATCGCGTCTGGCTCAAGGACACGCTGCGCGAACTCGAGGACGAGGGCCTTCTGGAAAGCCGCCGCAAGCGCTTCTCCACGCCCGGCGCGCTGCCGAGCATGGCGCTTCTCGACATTTTCTCGCGCGATCCCGACGGCGCGCTCCTGGCGCGGCCGGCGGAAACAGTCGGCCAGCAGAACCTGGCGCCCGTGGTGGTCGCGGTGCGGATGTCGCGCGGCGGCAAGACCCCCGTCGCGGGCGTCGGCGACCGGGTCCTGGCGCGCATCTTCCCCGGACGCGAAAAGGACGGGCCGGCCTACACCGCGCGCGTGGTGCGGCTTATCGACAAGCGCCGCGACGCCGTTCTCGGCGTGCTGCGCGAGCTTGCCGACGGCAGCTACCGCATCGAGCCGGT
>JBQCFH010000326.1:0-4647 GCA_051959385.1 Rhizobiaceae bacterium
GACGGGCTCGGCGTCACCATCTGGCCGATCTTCGGCATCTTCGATTTCGATCTCTGGGGCTATACCGCCTACAGCTATGCGCTCGCCGTCCTGTTCATCGGCGTTCTTCTCGCCCGCCGCATCGTCAACTCCTCCTTCGGCCTGGCGCTGACCGGCATCCGCGAGAACAGCCAGCGCATGCCGGCCATCGGCTCGGTCTACCGCACCCATCTGCAGAAGATCTACGTCATCGCGGCCTCCATGGCCGGCGTCGCCGGCGCCCTCCTGACGCAGACCACGGGAACGGTGTCGCTCGACACGCTCTCCTTCCAGCGCTCGGCCGACGTGGTGGTGATGCTGATCCTCGGCGGCACCGGGCGGCTCTATGGCGGCATCATCGGCGCGATCATCTTCCTGGTGGCGCGCGACCGGCTCTCGGACATGAATCCGCAATACTGGTATTTCTGGATCGGTCTGCTGCTGATGGTCATCGTTCTGGTCATGCCGGGCGGCATTCTGGGCGGCCTTTCCCGCCTGTTCAGGCGGTTCGCAAGATGAGCGAAGGGGCGCCCGTCCTGCGCACGGAGGGGGTGCGCAAGCGCTTCGGCTCGCTGGAAGTGTCGCGCGATATCTCGCTCGCCCTGCCTGCCGGAGCACGCCACGCGCTGATCGGCCCGAACGGCGCGGGAAAGACGACGCTCATCAATCTGATCACCGGCAGGCTGAAGCCGGATGCCGGCCGCATAACGCTCGACGGGCAGGACATAACGGGGGTGCCGGCGGCCGAGCGCGTCCGCCGCGGGCTGACCCGCACCTTCCAGATCAATACCCTTTTTCCCGGCCTCACGCCGATCGAATCGGTGCTGCTCGCCGTCTGCGAAAGAAAGCAGGAGGCCGGCCAGTTCTGGCGGCGGCTGACCGGCCATGCCGACGCCGTGGACGAGGCCTTCGGCATTCTGAAACAACTCAGGCTCGACGATGTGGCGACGCGCGAGACCCGGCACCTTGCCTATGGCCAGCAGCGGCTTCTGGAGATCGCGCTGGCGCTGGCGACCCGGCCGAAAGTGCTGCTGCTCGATGAACCGGCCGCGGGCGTGCCGAAGAACGAGAGCGCGGCGCTTTTTGCCGTCATCGCCGCTCTGCCGGCCGACATGGCCGTACTTTTCATCGAGCACGACATGAACCTCGTCTTCAAATTCGCCTCGCGCATCACCGTGCTGGTCTCCGGCGCGGTGCTGGTCGAGGCCGAGCCGGAAATCATCCGCGCCGACCCGCGCGTGCGGGAGGTTTACCTCGGACAGGGGCACCATGGCTGAGCCGCTTCTGGAGCTTCGCGACGTGCGCGCCGGCTATGGCGAGGCGGTGGTGCTCGACGGCGTCTCCGTCTCGGTGCCGGAAAACGGCAGCCTCGCGCTTCTCGGCCGCAACGGCGTCGGCAAGACGACGCTGCTCCTGACGATCATGGGCTTCGTCCGCGTCAGCCGCGGCTCGGTCCGGTTCAAGGGCAACGACATTTCAAGCCTGGCGCCCTACAGGCGGGCACGGCGCGGCATCGGCTGGGTGCCGCAGGAGCGCGACATCTTCCCCTCGCTGACGGTAGAGGAGAACCTGACCGTCGCGGCGCGGCCGGGCCGCTGGTCGATCGAGGACATGTACCGGCTCTTCCCCCGGCTGAAGGAACGGCGCGCCAATATGGGCAACCAGCTTTCCGGCGGCGAGCAGCAGATGCTGACCATCGCCCGCACGGTGCTCACCAATCCGGCGATCCTTCTGCTCGACGAGCCGCTCGAGGGCTTGGCTCCGATCATCGTCGAGGAACTGACGGAAGCGATCCGAACCATGGCCAAGGACGAAGGCATCGCGCTCGTCCTGGTAGAGCAGCATGCCGAGGTGGCGCTCGGCATGACCAGCGATGCGGTCGTCATCGAGCGCGGCGTCATCGCCCACCGCGCGACCTCGGCCGAACTCCTGAAGGACCAAGCCGTGCTCGACCGCTATGTCGGGCTGAACCTGCGGGAGAGTTGAGCCGGGCTGTCGTTGATCGCCACTGCAGCGCGTTCTTCTCCCCGCTTGCGGGGAGAAGAAGCCGGCAGGCAGATGAGGGGCGGCGCTGAATGGTCGAAGCTTGGAAGCTTTGCCATTAGTCGAGATCGAAGCGCGCAATCACCGGCACGTGGTCGGAGGGCCTGTCCCAGCCGCGCGCGTCGCGCACGATCTCGATATCGACGAGCCTGCCGGCCACATTGGCGGACGACCAGACATGGTCGAGCCGCCGGCCGCGGTCGGAAAGCGCCCAGTCGCGGGCGCGGTAGCTCCACCATGTATAGATCTTCACTTCCGGCGGTATGTGCTGCCGCATCAGATCCACCCAGCCGCCAGCGAGGCGCATCGCCTCGAACCCTTCCGTTTCGACCGGCGTGTGGCTGACGACGTTGAGCAACTGCTTGTGGGACCAGACATCCGTCGGCAGCGGCGCGATGTTCAAGTCGCCGACCAGGATGGAGCCATGCGCCTGTCCTTCGTCCGCTCTCACCTCGTTCATCTCGCGAACAAAATCGAGCTTGTGCCGGAACTTCGGGTTGATCTCGGGATCGGGCTCGTCGCCGCCGGCCGGCACATAGAAATTATGCAGAAGCAGCGACTGTGCGCCCGTGGTCAGACGCGTCGAAATATGCCGGCAATCGTCATTGTCGCAGAAGCGTCGACGCTCCACCACCTCCAGCGGCCGCCGCGCAACCGTGGCGACGCCGTGATAGCCCTTCTGGCCGCTGATCGCGAGGTGCCCATAGCCGAGGGCAAGGAATGCCTCGACCGGGAACAGCTCGTCGATGCATTTCGTCTCCTGCAAGCAGAGCACGTCGGGCTGGTACCGAAGCAGGAAACGCTCGACGATCGGCATGCGCAGGCGCACGGAATTGATGTTCCAGGTGGCGATCGTCAACGGCATGGAAAACCCCGGCTAGTGGAGCCGGGTTTTGCCAGTCATGATGCTGAGAGGCAAGAAGCCAGGACGGAAGCTCACGCGGTCACTTGCCGCGCTGCTTCACCTGCGCGCTCGCATAGTCGATCTTGAACAGCGACGGATCGATCGGCACGCCTTCCTGGACGTTGAAGATCAGCACCGTCGTATCCTTGCCCTGCGCGTCGGTGACGGTCCATTGCTTCAGCGCATAGGATTTTGGATCGAACATCATGGTGAGCTTGGAATCGCCGAACACGGACTTGTCGGCGAGCTTGATGGTGGTCGCGTCCGAGTTCTGCTCGATGTCCTTCACCTCGTTGCCGGAGAGATCGATTCGTTCGCCGAGTAGCAGCTTCAGCGGCGTCTTCGACAGAGGGTAGATGTTGTAGGTCTTCATCTTGACATTGCTAACGGCGACCGATTTTCCGTCCGCGATGACCTTGAAATTGTTCTTCGTATCGTAATCGAAACGGAGCTTCCCCGGCCGCTCGATGTAGAACCTGCCCCCGGTCTGCTCGCCGTTCGGCCCGAACTGCACGAATTCCCCCGTCATGGTCTTGATGTTGGCGAAGTGGTCGGCGATCTGCTGCGCCGAGGCGCTTATGGCCTGCTCGGGCGCGGCGATCGAGGGCGCCGGCGCTGTTCCCGCGGCAATAGCCACGATCGCGGCCGCGCTGGCGGCGCGAACCGTCGCGGCGAGCAAGCGTCGGCTGCGGCGGACTGGTGGAAAGGTCATATGGTTCTCCTTGCGGATGCGGTCGGCTGTCGCCGCTTGGCCGATATCTAGGTCGCGGGCGCCGATCGACCAAGCGACCCGGCCCGCGACGCATCGCACCAGCTAGGAAGGTACTGGGGCCGAAATTGGGCCTTTGGCCTGCTACAACACGTCCTCTTCGGTCGGCACCAGGATCTCGCGTTTGCCGGCGTGATTGGCCGGGCCGACGATGCCCTCCTTCTCCATCTTCTCGATGATGGAGGCCGCCCGGTTGTAGCCGATGCCGAGCCGCCGCTGGATATAGCTGGTCGAGGCTTTGCCGTCGCGCAGCACGACCGCCACTGCCTGGTCGTAAGGATCGTCGGAATCCTCGAAATTGCCGCCGCCACCGCCGCTTCCGGAAGGGCCGTCGCCATCCATGTCGTCCTCATCGTCGTCGGCGGTGATCGCCTCGAGATATTCCGGCGCGCCCTGCAGCTTCAGATGCGAGACGACCTTCTCCACCTCGTCGTCGGAGACGAAGGGGCCGTGGACGCGCTGGATGCGCCCGCCGCCGGCCATGTAGAGCATGTCGCCCATGCCGAGGAGCTGTTCCGCGCCCTGCTCGCCGAGGATGGTGCGGCTGTCGATCTTCGAGGTGACCTGGAAGGAGATGCGGGTCGGGAAGTTCGCCTTGATCGTGCCGGTGATGACGTCGACGGAAGGCCGCTGCGTCGCCATGATGACGTGGATACCGGCGGCGCGGGCCATTTGCGCCAGGCGCTGGACGGCGCCTTCGATGTCCTTGCCGGCGACCATCATCAGGTCCGCCATCTCGTCGATGATGACGACGATGAACGGCATCGGCTCGAGATCGAGCTCCTCGGTCTCGTAGATCGCCTCGCCGGTCTGCTTGTCGAAGCCGGTCTGCACGGTGCGGACGATGTTCTCGCCCTTCTTCTGCGCCGCCGCGACGCGCTGGTTGAAGCCCTCGATGTTGCGCACGCCGACC
>JBQCFH010000327.1:0-12503 GCA_051959385.1 Rhizobiaceae bacterium
TGGGTCTTGGTGTCCGCCTTGGATTTGTGGGCGATCCTGAGAAGCGGCACCCCCTTGGTGAAGTCGAAGGGCGGAACGAGGCTGGCGCTCTTCAATTCCTCGACGGTGAAGAGCTTGGTCATGTGGGCCGGCATCAGCGTATACTGATAAAGGTCCTGGTTTTTCATGTCCCTCGGATAGCAGAAGTAGGTATAGCGGCCGTCGACGACGTTCACGCCGCCGCCCCAATAGCCGAACATCGCCGCCTCGCGCTGCGGCTCGTCGCGCTCCAGGAGGCGAAGCAGCGACTTGCCCTCGACCTCGGAGGGGATCCTGGCGCCGAACAGCTCGCAGAAGGTCGGCATCAGGTCGATCGTCTGCGTCAGGCTCTGCCGCCGCTCGCCCGCATGGGTAGCGAAATCCGGATGGTGGATGAAAAGCGGGATGTGCGAGATTTCCTCGTAGAGCGGCATGCGGTTCTTGGCCCACCAGTCGTGCTCGCCGAGCAGGAAGCCGTGATCCGTGGTCAGGATCAGCGCCGTGTCCTTCCACATGTCGTGCTCGTCGAAATAGTCGAGGAAACGGCCGAGGAGGTCGTCGCAGAGGCTGAGCAGCGCGAAATAGTTGGCGCGCAATTCATCGATCTGCTCCTGCGGCTCCGTGACACGCTCGTAGCGCGGCCAGTCGAGGATCGGCCCCTCGTAATCGGTCGGGAATTTCTCCTTGAAGCGGTCGGGCGCGAAGAAGGGCTCGTGCGGGTCGAAAGTCTCGATCTGCAGGAACCAGTTGTCGGCCGTGCGGTTGATGTCGAGGAAGCGGAAGCCCGCCTCGAAGCACTGCACCGACGGAAAATCCTTCTCCTCTTTGATGAACTCCCGGTTGATCATGTAGTTGTAGGGATTCTGCTTGGAGTTCGGGTCGTTCTGGCTCGGATGGTATTTTTCCCTGATGCGCTCGATCGGCGAAGTGAGCAGGACCTTCCACGGATCGGATTCCTGGCCGCGGATGAACTCGAAGGAGTTGTAGCGGGTGTGGTAGGTCGCGCCGCCGTCCTCCCAGTAGTGGTAGTGGTCGGAGATCAGGTGCGAATAGGCGCCGGCCGTCTTCAACAGCTCGGGGAAGGAGTTGTCGAATGGCTCGAGCGGCCCCCAGCTGCGGTGCAGGAAAGTGTGCCGGCCCGTCTGCATGTCGCGCCGCGCCGGCATGCAGGGCATCGAGCCTATATAGTGACCGTCGAAGGTGACGCAGCGTTCGGCCAGTCGCTTGAAGTTCGGGGTTTCCAGGAGCGTGCCGCCATAGGGCTCCAGCAACAGCCGGTTGAGCGAATCGAAAAGCAAAAAGACGGTTTTCATGAACGGGCCCTCTCAGGCGGTTGGAGCTAGACGCCGGCCGGCTCGATGCGGCGGCGCGTTTGCGGATCGAACAGATGGATGTGGGCGGGATCGAAGACGAGATGCACGGTCTCGCCCGCCTGCAGATGGCGCACCTCGGGAAGGCGGACCTTGACGATCTCTCCCTCGACATCGACGTTCAGCAGCATGCTTTCGCCGAGATTCTCCGAAAGCAGGAGCCGGGCGGGAAGGCCTTCGCCGGCGAGCCTGATGTGGCTCGGCCGGATGCCGAGGACCACTTCCGGCGAGCGCACCCGGTAGGCGCCGGCCTCGGCCACGCGCCGGCCGACGACGCTGACGGCGCCGGCATCGATGCGCGCGGGCAGAAGGTTCATCGGCGGGCTGCCGATGAAGCCGGCGACGTCCATGCTGTCGGGCCGGTTGAAGACCTCGTCCGGCGTGCCGATCTGCACGATCTCGCCGTCGCGGAAGATCGCCATGCGGTCGGCGATCGTCATCGCCTCCTCCTGGTCGTGGGTGACGTAGATCGTCGTCACGTCCATGCTGGAATGCAGGCGCTTCAGCTCTATGCGCGTCTCGAGCCGCAGTTGCGCGTCGAGGTTCGACAGCGGCTCGTCGAGCAGGAACAGGCGCGGCTGACGCACGATCGCCCGCGCCAGCGCGCAGCGCTGCTGCTGCCCGCCGGAGAGCTGGCCCGGCCGGCGCTGCAGGAGGTGGTCGATCTTGACCTTCCTTGCCGCCTCCTCGACCATGCGCGGGATCTCCCGCTTCGGCACGCCGTCCATCTTCAGCGGAAACCCGATATTCTGCTCGAGCGTCATGTGCGGGTAGAGCGCGTAATTCTGGAAGACCATCGCGATGTTGCGCTCGCCGGGCGAGGCATAGGTGACGTCCTCCCCATCGACGATCATCGTTCCCTCGTCGGGGGTCTCCAGGCCGGCGATGACGCGCAGCGTCGTCGATTTGCCCGAGCCCGAAGGTCCGAGCAGCGCGAAGAATTCCTTCGGCTCGATCTCGAGGTCGATCCCCTTCAGCGCCTCGAAGCTCCCGAAGCGCTTGCGCACGCCGTTCAGCAAGACGCGGCCTTTTTCTCCGCTCATCGGCGGCCTCCTCCTTTCACGGCGCCGACCGTCAAGCCCTTGACGATCTGCTTCTGGGCGGCAATGCCGATCACGATCATCGGCACCATGGCGACCAGCGCCGCCGCGGAAAGCTTCGCCCAAAGGGTCTGCTCGACCGAGACGAAATTGTACATTGCGACGGTGACCGGGCGGACGTGGTTGCCGCCGAGCTGCACCGAGAACAGGAACTCGTTCCAGGCGTTGAGGAAGACGAAGATGACGGTGACGGCGATGCCGCCGCGGACCTGCGGCAGGATGACGTACCACAACGTCTGGAGACGGCTCGCCTTGTCGAGGAAGGCGGCCTCTTCCATCTCCTTCGGGATGTCCTCCATGTAGGAGACCATCAGCCAGATCGCGAAGGGCAGCGAGAAGGTCAGGAAAACCGTCACCAGCCCCTGGTAGCTGTCGAGCCAGCCGATCCGGTTGAGGATCAGGAAATAGGGGATGACGAGGCCGACCGGCGGGATCATCTGGGTGACGAGCGTGTAGAAGCCGAGCGGCTTCTTACCGGGCAGCCTCAGCCGGGCGAAGGCGTAGGCCGCCGGCACGGCGAGCAGGATCGTCAGCACCGTCGTCGCCGCCGAAAGAATGAGGCTGGTATTGAAGCTCGACAGGATGGAGAAGCCGCCGGTCAGCGCGTCGCGGTAGTTTGCGAGCGTCGGCGGGAAGATGATCTGCGGCGGATAGGCCAGCACCTCCCTTTCCGATTTGAGGGAGACGATGACGGCCCAGACGATCGGCACCACCCAGATCAGGAGCAGCAGGATAGCCGCGGCGTAAAGCACGACGTTGCGGCGCAGCATCGCCGCCTTGTGCTGATTGCTCGCCATCATGAGCGCACCCGGGCGGTGCGCATGGCGAAGAGCACGCTGGAGACGGCGAGCGTGATGACGAGAAGCGCCACGGCAAGCGCCGAGCCGTAGCCGAAATTGAGCTCCACGAAGGATGTCCTGTAGGCATAGAGGTTGAGGATCTCGGTCGCCGTGCCGGGGCCGCCGCGGGTGGCGGCGAAGATGGCGGCGAAGGCGGACAGCGCGATCATCGAGCGCATGATGACGACGATGACCAACGCCGGACGGATCAGCGGCAGCGTGATGTGGATGAAGCGCTGCACGGCGCCGGCCCTGTCGATGCGCGCCGCCTCGTAGATGTCGGGCGGCAGCGAGGCCAGGCTGGCGAGGAAGACGAGGAAGGCGAACGGCGTCCACTGCCACGTATGGATCATGATGACGGAGACGAGCGCCGGCGTCGGCGCGCCGAGCCAGTTCACCGCGCCGAAGCCAAGCGCCTTCACGGCAAAGTCGATGATGCCGAAATTCGGCGCCAGAAGCAGCGTGCGCCAGAACAGGCCGACAACGACCGGCGCGAGCACGATCGGCAGGATGGCGACGACGCGGAAGACGCCCTGCCCGCGCGGGATCTGCATGACGAGAAGCGCCAGCCCGAGCCCGATGACGACCTGCAGCGCGACCGAGCTGATCGTGTAGATCGCGGTCAGCTGCAGCGAATGCCAGAAATTGCCGTCGCCCATCATCTGGGCGTAGTTGTCCAGCCCCGCGAAGCCGTTCATGAACGGCATCGCGAGGTTGATGTTCTGGAACGAGTTCCAGATGAGGTAGAGGAGCGGGAAGGTGGTCGTCAGCACGAGCACCAGCAGCGCCGGCGCTACGAGAAGCGCGGCGAACCTCTCCTCCTTCTGAAACGGCCCGCGGCGCTTCACGCGTGCACTTCCCTCTTACCCGAAGCCTGTCTCAACCCTTCATCACGCCGGCGATCTTCTGTTGCGCCTGGTCGAGAGCCTCCTTGGGCTTCGCCTGGCCGACCAGGCTCGCCTGGATGGCGGTCGCCATGATCTCGCCGATGGCGGCCCATTGCGGCACGCGCGGACGCCAGTCGACGTCGGTGTCGTTCTCGAGTGTCGCCGTCGTCGCCTCGATGAAGGTGTCGCCGATGCCGTTGGCGAGCTTCTTGAAAGCGTCGCTGTTGAGCACCGAGGTGCGGTTGACGCCGAGCCGCTTGTAAGCGCCGGGGAAATCGTAGGAGGTTGCGGCCTGCACCTCCTTCGACGCCGCCCACTGGATGAACAGCCAGGTTGCCGCCTTGTCCTTCTTCGACAGGGCGCCGTTGATCGGGAAGCTCCAGTTCCAGATCGAGGCGACGCGGCGGCCGGACGGCCCCTTCGGCCAGCGGGCGAAGCCGATCTTGCCCACCACCTTGGACTTTTCGGGATTGGCGACCACGGCCGCCGAGGTGTTGGCGTCGATGTAGGAGCCGACCGTGCCCTGGCTGAAGGCGTCCGCGATGTCCGGCCAGTTCCAGTTCTCGACGCCCTTCGGCGCGTATTTGGTGAGGAGGTCGATGTACCATTCGAGCGCGGCAAGCGCCTCCTTGCCATTGACGACGATCTCGTGGTCGGCATTGAACCACTTGCCGCCGAACTCCTCGAAGAGCGAGGGATAAATGTACATGTTCTGGCCGGCGCCCTTGAAGCCGCGCAGGGCGCAGCCCCAGAGCCGGTTGCCGGGATCGTTCACCTTGGCGGCGTTGCTGGTGTATTCCTCCAGCGTTTCGGCGGGCTTCAGGCCGAGCTTCTCGTATACGTCGGTGCGGTAGATCTGCAGCGTCGTCTCGCCGTCATACGGCATGCCGTAGGGCTTGCCGTCGACCGAGGTGGCCCCGGTCCAGCTCTTCAGGATGTCATCGAAGGCGAACCATCCGGCGTCGGTCAGCTTGGCGTCGCCGAGATAGGTGTCGAGCGGATCGATCCAGCCGTTCTTGACATAGAGCGGGTAGTACATCGGATCGGCTGCGTGGCTCGCCCAGGTACCGGTCTTGCTGGAAAGGTCGAGCACCGCCTTCTGCCGGATTTCACCGGGAGGCGTCTTCTCCAGCCTGGCATTGATGCCGGTCAGCTCGTTGAACTGCGGCAGCAGCGCCTCGAGATTGTTGAAATAGCCGGCGGGCGTGACGCCGATCGTGATGGACGAGCCCTTGGCCTGCTGCCAGTCGATCTTGGCGTCCTTCATGGCGGACATGTCGGTCTTCGCCTCGGCGGCTCGCGCGCGTCCGGAAAGGATCGCCGGCGCCGCCAGCATAACGACGCCTGCCTTGAGGACGGTCCGGCGATGGATGGCGAATGCCTTCCTGCCGTCATTATTCTCGCTCATATCTTTTCCTCCCTTGTTGCGGGCGCGGCTGGCGCCGCCATGTTGCCCGGCGCGACCGCCGGACCTCCTCTCCCGCCGAAGCGAACGGCCGGTGGTTGGCTTGGGCCGCGTTTTGGTTTAACATCCCAAACATTCTAACAATAGAACTTTTCATGCAAGCCCCTTTTTTTGCTAATGTGGAGCCATGTTCGACCGCATCCCGATTCCGCGCTACGTGCAGCTTGCCGACGTGATGCGCCATCGCATTAAGCGGGGCGTGTGGGCGCGTGACGAGGTGCTGCCATCGATCGACCAGCTGATGCAGGAGTTCGACGTCGCCAGGGTGACGGTGCGCCAGGCGATCCAGCTCCTGGCCGGCGAGGGGTTGCTGTCGCCGCAGCGCGGCCGCGGCACGTTCGTCACGGCGGAGCCAGGCCGCACGCGGCGCCTGTCGGTCCAGACCACGCTCGACGATCTGGTGGAGATGTATCGCGGCGACACGCCGGACCTCTCCAACATCATCGAATCGCAGGCCACTCCGATCCTCACCGAACGCGACGGCGTTCCCGCGCCGAGCTATTTCCACATGCGGCGGGTGCATTCGCGCGACGGCGAATATTATTGCGTCGTCTCCATCTTCATCGACGAACGCGTGTTCAACCTGGCGCCCGACCGTTTCCGCCGCGAGGTGGTGATCCCGCTCTTCGCCTCGCTGCCGGGCGTCGAGATCGTCAAGGCCTACCAGACCCTCAACATATCCGCCGCCGATGTCGAGGTGGCGAAGGACCTCCAGATACCGGTCAATGCGCCGGTGGCGGAAATCCGCCGCGTCTTCACCGGCCCGGACGGCGCGGTGATCTATCTCGGCGAGGCCACCTATCGCGGCGACTACATCCATCTGGAGATGGACCTGATGCCCTGATGCTTTCGCCCTCGGCGTCGCGTCGATCAGCCCTGCGGCTGATCGATCAGCGTCAGCGCGAACAGGATGACCAGCCAGAGCAGGCCCGCCCCGGCGGCAAGCCTCGGCAGCGGGCCGTGCTCCATGAAATTCATGAAGATCATGACGATGATCACCGTCTTGGCCGCGGCGATGGCGAGATTGGCGAAGGCGTTCAGCCCCGAGAGATCGATGAAGGACGAGCCGATCGTCAGCGCAAGAAGCAGCAGCAATCCGGCATAGGCGAAGATCACCTTGCGAAGCGTCATAGGCGGTCAACCAGATAGAGGAGCGGGAACAGGAAGATCCAGACGATGTCGACGAAGTGCCAGTAGAGGCCGATCGCCTGCACGCGACGCATGCGATTCGCCGGCTCGGTCCGGCGCCAGAGCGCGACCATGCCGGCGACGACGACGATGCCGGCGAAAAGATGCAGCGCATGCAGCCCAGTCATCGCGAAATAGAGGTCGAAGAAGAACCGCGCATGCAGCTTGTCCGGACCCTCGAAGGTGAAGGGCGCGCCGAGGATCGGCGCCAGCCCCTCCTCGAACTCCTTGTGGTATTCGGTCCCCTTGATAACGAGGAAAACGATGCCGAAGAAAGCGGTCGCGATCAACGCGCGCACCGACGCCCGCCAGCGCGCCTGCGTGGCGAAGAGATGCGCCAGCGCCATGGTGAAGCTCGAGGTGATGAGGATGGCGGTATTAGTCCCGCCGAGCGGCAGCGAAAGGTGCTTCGATGCCGCGCCGAACACCTCGGAATGGTGCAGCCGCGCGGCGAGGTAGATCAGCATCAGCCCGCCGAAGAGCATCGCTTCCGATGCCAGGAATATCCACATGCCGAACGCGTCGGCCGCCCGCTCGCGCGCCGGGTTCTTGAAGGCGACGCTTTCGGTCGTGCTCATGCGGTCTCCCCCTCCCGCACATATTGGTAGGGCGGCTCGGTGACCGTCGGCATTTCCTCGAAATTGTGCGGCGGCGGCGGCGAGGCGGTTTGCCATTCGAGCCCGGTCGCACCCCACGGGTTCGCCGGCGCGCGCTCGCCGTAGAAGAGCGACCAACCAAGATAGAAAAGCGGCATCAGATAGCCGAGCGCCAGCACCACGGCGCCCGCGGAGGAGAGCTCGTGCCAGAAGGCGAATTCCGGCGGATAGACATGGTAGCGGCGCGGCATGCCGAGATAGCCGAGGATGAATTGCGGAAAGAAGGTGAGGTTGAAGCCGAAGAACATGGTCATCGCGGCGATGCGGCCCCAGAGCTCGGGGTACATGCGGCCGGTCATCTTCGGCCACCAGAAATGGATGCCCGCCATGAAGGCCGTCACCATGCCGCCGACCATGATGTAGTGGAAATGCGCGATGACGAAATAGGTGTCGGTGAGGTGCACGTCGACGGCGAGCGCGGCGAGAAAGAGACCCGCGAGGCCGCCGAAGGTGAACAGCGCGACGAAGCCAAGCGCGTAGAGCATAGAGGTCTCGAAGCTGATGAAACCCTTCCTCAGCGTCAGGCTCCAGTTGAACACCTTGATCGCCGAGGGGATCGCCACGCAGAAGGAGAGGAAGGAGAAGACCACGCCCGCATAGGTGGATTGGCCGCTGACAAACATGTGGTGGCCCCAGACGAGGAAGCCGATCACCGCGATCGCCATCGACGCCAGCGCCACGGTCCTGTAGCCGAAGAGCGGGCGGCGGCTGAAGCAGGGGATGACCTCCGACGCGACGCCCATTCCGGGCAGGATCATGATGTAGACGGCCGGGTGCGAGTAGAACCAGAACAGGTGCTGGAAAAGCAGCGGGTCGCCGCCCTTGCTGGGGTCGAACACGCCGATGTCGAAAAGCCGGTCGAGCACGATCAGGATGAGCGTCAGCGCGAGCACCGGCGTCGCCAGCACCATGACAAGGCTCGTCGCGTAGAGCGTCCACACGAAGATCGGCAGCCGGAACCAGGTCAGGCCCGGCGCGCGCAGCTTGTGGACCGTGACGATGAAGTTGATGCCGGTCATGATCGAGGAGAAGCCGACGACGAAGACGCCGAAGGCGGCCGAACTGACATGGCTGTTCGAATAGATGCTGGAAAGCGGCGTATAGAAGGTCCAGCCCGTATCCACGCCGCCGGCCACCACCGCATAGAGCGTGAAGAGGCTGCCGAAGACGAAGACGTACCAGCTTGCGATATTCAGCCGGGGAAAGGCGAGGTCGCGCGCGCCGATCATCAGCGGCAGCAGGAAATTGCCGAGCGTGGTCGGGATCGACGGCACGAGGAAGAACCACACCATGACGATGCCGTGGATGCTGAACAGCCGGTTGTAGGTCTCGTCGGAAACGAGGTCGGCGCCCGGCGTCGCGAGCTCGATGCGGATCAGCGTCGCCATCGCCCCGCCGAGGAAGAAGAAGGCAGTGAGCGAGACGAGATAGAGCCAGGCGACGCGCTTGTGATCGGTGGTGAGCAGCCAGGAGAGGGGCGCCGTGCCTTCGCCGAGATAGCTGCGCGCGACGGGGAAGGTTTCAGCGGTCATGCGGACCTCGCGGAAAAAGCATACCGTCGAGCACAAGCGTTGAAGTCATTGCGTCCCGCCTCCCGACAGCGACTTGATGTAGGCGACGATCATCTGCAACTCCCCCTCATCGATCAGCCCGTCGAAGCTCGGCATCACCGGCTCATACCCGGCGGCGATGTCCTTGGTCGGCTGCAGGATGGAATCGCGGATGTAGCGTTCGTCGGCGATCACGGTCTGCCGGTTGTCGAGCGCCACGGGCCGGCCGTAGATGCCGGCGAGGTTCGGGGCGCGCACCGTCCCTCCCCCTTCATGGCAGCCCGAGCAGCCGAGCGAGCGAAAGAGTCTTTCGCCCTGCTTCGCCAGCGACTCCGTGCCGCCCTGGTCCTTCAGCCACGCGGCGTAGTCCTCCGGCTGCATGGCGACGATCGTTCCCAGCATGTGCGAATGCTGCGTGCCGCAATATTCGGCGCAGAAGAGGCGGTACTTGCCGGGCTTTGTCGCCGTGAACCAGACATGCGTCGAACGGCCGGGGACGGCATCCTGCTTCACCCGGAAAGCGGGGACGAAGAAGGAATGGATGACGTCCTGCGAGCCGAGGGTGACGAGGATGGCGCGGCCGACGGGCACATGCAGCTCGTCGATCTCGCGCTGGCCGCCCGGATGGCGGAACTGCCACATCCATTGCTTGCCCAGCCCGGCGATCTCGATGGCGTCGGCCGGCGGATGGTCGCGCTCGACGTAAAGCTCCGCGCCCCAGCCGAAAATCGCAAAGGCGATCAGGAGCGCCGCGGTCGTCCACGCGACCTCCAGCTTGAGATCACGCGCGATGGCTCCGGAGCGGTCCGCATCGGAGCCGCGCCGGTATTTGACCGCGTAGCCGACGACGAGCGCGGTAAGGAACAGGCCAAGCGCCGCGGAAAAGGCGACCAGCGTGAAGAACAGCCAGTCGACGCTCGGCGCCAGCGTCGAGGCTTCTTTCGGGAAGAACTCGATTCCCGTGTTCATCCCCGCCGACTCCACGAAAGAAGGAAGATGGAGCCGCCGAGCAGGGCAAGCGTCGCCGCGCCGCTCACCGACAGGATGCGGCCGATGAGCGGCGTATACTGGCCCTTGGTGAAATCGAAGCCGGCGCAGAGAAGCACGACCTGGTCGCTGAAGGTGCCGATCTTCTCGCCGGATGCCTCGACCAATGCGAGCCTCAGGTCGCGCGGCTTGAGCGTGGTCGAGGAGAGGAGCCGCGAGAGCCTTCCCGTCGGCGTCAGCACGGCGACCGAGACGGGATGCACGAACTCATCGATGCGCTGGCGGCGCCGATAGCTGTAGCCGAGATCTTGGGTGAGGCGCGCAATCGTGTCGTCCGTCCCGGTGAGGAATCGCCATGCCGGCAGATCCGGCCTGTTCATGATCCGGGCGAGCTTCGCCTTGCCCGCCGCGGCGTCGGCGGGCGTTTCGCCGGGATCGATGGAGAGAAAGACGGCGCGGTAGCCGTCCGACTTGAGGCCGGTTCTGTCGAGCGCGTCGGCGACGATGTTCTGGGTGAGACCGCAGAGATTCGGGCATTTGTTGTAGCCGATGAGCAGGATTGCGGGCTTGCCGCCGAGGATCGCGCCGAGAGGCCGACGCGCGCCGGAGGCTTCGGCGAAGACCAGGCTCGTATCCACACGAGCATCCGGGGCCGGCTGGAAGGTTGGACGCGACAGCGCCCATGCTGGGGAGGAAAGCGCCAAAAGCAGCAGGAGCGCGGGGCGGATCATGGCTTTGCGCCTCCCGCGCCGCTCTTGGCGGGCGCGCAGTCCTTGGCCTGCGGCGCGCGCGGCACATTGGCGGTAAGGACGGCGCATTCGCCCGTCCCGCCTTCCGTCTTGCCGCCCCATTCGGGGAGGCCGTGGCTGGCGACGATCTGCATGGCGTCCTCAATTGGGATGCGGGCAATGCCCTTGCCGCGATCGACCCAACCGAGCGTGTGCAGCGACTTCTCCTCCTCCGCGCGGTGGCGGGCGAGGTCCTGGGCGGGCGTACGCTGCAGGGCGGGCGAGACGTCGTTGCCGCGTCCGGCCTCGCCGAGGCGCGGGCGGAAGGAGGCGGTGCCGAAAATGACGGCCATCAGGACGAGCGTCGCCGCCAAGAACAGGATGAAGCCGCCGGCGAACAGAAGCATGGCGCGCGGGGAGACGTCGCGCTGCTCGGGAAGCCTTTCATGCGCCTCAGCCATGGGCCCGTCCCTCGAGCGGCCGGCCGAACGGCAGGAAAGTGGCGGCGGCGACGGCAAGTCCTCCGGTCGCGAGGAAGGCGCCGGCGTCGATCCAGATGCCGGAAAGCGCGGTGCCGTCGAATGCCGGGCGGATGCGCCACAACATGTCAAGGAAATGCCCGGCGAGAACGGCGACGGCGACGGCGATCACGCCGCTTCGGCTGCGCTTCACGCCGCGTGACAGGAAAGCGGCCATCGGCAGGACGGCTTCGAGCGCGATCAGCGCCCACAGGACGTATTGCCAGCCGTGGCGACCGCGCAGGATGTACCAATGGATCTCGTCGGGAAGATCGCCCGCCCAGACGATCAGGTACTGCATGAAGGCGAGATAGACCCACATCATCACGAAGCCGAAGAGCATGTTAGACATGTCTTCGGTGACGAGGACATCCTGCTTGCCGCCTTCGGGCACGTGCGCGCCGAGAGAAAGAACATAGACCAGGAGCGCCAGCGCATAGGCGCCGCAGACCTCGCCGGAAGCCTCCAGGAAGGCATAGATGGTGGAATAGAAGCGCGGCTCGAGGGCGAGCATCCAGTCGGTGGAGAAGACGGTGATGGCAAGCCCGTTCAGGATGAGGCCGACCGCGCACCATTTCGAGCGACGGCGAGTGGCGGCGGGATTGTCGGGCGCAGCCGGGTCGCTCAGGCGCAGAACCATCCAGCAGAGAAACAGCCAGATCATCGCCGTGACGCCAAAGCGCAGCAGGAAGAACGGAAGATTGAGGTAGGCGAGCTTCAGCCGTACGGTTTCGGGCAGCGCGTCGGCCGCCTCGGCGGCCCACGGAAATGCCGAGCCCAGGCCGGCGAGCAGCGGCAGAAGAAGCAGGAAGGCGAGCGGCATCAGCGCGGTGAGCGCCCGGAGCGGCGAGCGGACAGCATCGCCCCAGCGGCCGCCCGTCAGCATGTGGATCATCAGCACGGTCATCGCGCCGACCGGGAAGCCGAGCACGAAAAGAGCCGCCGTCCACCAGCCGGCCAGAAGCTGGCGCGGCGCGACGAACAGGCCGGCGAGCGAGAGCGCCAGTCCGACAAGCGCCGCCAGGAGAGCGGTGCGGCGCACGTTCCGGAGATCGAGGCCGTTCATGGCTCCGCCCCGTTTTCGAGCCTGGCGCGCAGTTCCGGCGAAAGCTCCGCGACGGGCGCATACCTTGAAAGCTGCAGCGCGCGGACATAGGCCACGATCGCCCAGCGGTCGGCGGGCGGCACGCGCGCGGC
>JBQCFH010000328.1:0-3746 GCA_051959385.1 Rhizobiaceae bacterium
CCCGGCTTGAAGTTCAGGATGAAGTCCGAGCATATGCCGGCGATCAATCCTTCATAGCCGATATCCCAGCCATATTCCTCCGCGTAGAGCACGGCCTGGCGGTGCACGATCCAGCCGATGTCGCCGACACGGTGCGGGCGGATCGTCACTTCAGCGCTCGCCTGCCGCTGCGGGCCGAGCAATTTTTCGATTTCCCCCATGGCGGCAGTCAGCCGGCCGCGCTGCCCTTCGCCAAGCGGGGACAGCAGGCGGCCGATATCCGTGTCCGCCTTCGCCCAGAGGTCCGCCATGACGCTGGTGCCTTTCGCCGTCAGCTTCAGGCGGCGGCGGCGGCGATCGCCGTCGTCGGGCTCGGCTGCCACCAGTCCGGCGGCGGTAAACCTTTTCAGGATGCGGGCGAGATAGGCGGGGTCGAGCCCCAGTTCCCGACCAATGTCCACGGCGAATGGCGACGGGCCGTGCGCCAGTTCGAACAGGATGCGCGCTTCGGCCAGCGTGAAGGCGCTCTGAGTCAGCGTCTCGTTCAGAAAGCCGGCCGTGCGCGTGTAGAAGCGGTTGAAACGGCGGACATCGGCGACTTGCGCGGCGAAGACGTTATCCATGGCAATCTCCCTGAAATCCGGCGAGAGTAGCCAGTCCCTGGACGGAGTCCAGTATTTTTTATGGACGTGGTCCATGAATTGCGCAGCTCCGCACCGGCACCAATCCGGCGTTGCAGCGCGCCACCTGACGTTGCGGCCAGGGCTTAACGCAACGTTAGGGACGCCGTTCTAAATTGACGAAAATGGGCTTGGAACCTCCGCATCTCTGCGGACGCGAATGCATTTCGGGTAGGCCGGCGCTTCGAACGCCGTAGGGGGCAAGAGACCGCATGCAGCCGTCGGAAGCGCCGGGCACGCGCCCGCTCGATATCGCCAGCAAGATCGCGCTGACGCTGCGCCAGATGGGCATTCCGGGCCTGCCGCGGAACTATGAGCTGTTCTACGAGGCCTATACCGGCACCAATCAGGCGCTGATCGCCGACATCATCGACCTCGGCTCCGGGGCCACGCAGGAAAAGCTCGACATCATCGGCGCGCGGCATCTCGGAAGAGGCCGCGGCGAGGAGGTCGTCGAGAACGCACGCGGCCAGATCTCCGGCAAGATCGACGAAGTCATGCTGCTGCTGCTCAAGGAGCGCAAATCGCTGGAAAACTACGGCAAGTTCCTGAACGAGACCTCATCCGGCATCAGCGATAGGGCGAGCCTGACGAAGGAGTTGCTTGCCAGGATCGTCGGCGTGATGGCGACCGCCACGGGAACCACGATCGACCATGGACGGCAGATCGCCCGTTCCATGGCCGACAAATCGGCGGAACTCGAAAAGGTGAAATCCACGCTGGAGGAATACAAGCGGCTGGCGGACACCGATCCGCTCACCCAGATCTGCAATCGCCGGGCCTTCGACAATGCGCTGGCCGCGATCTACGGCAACAGCCACACGAAGCATTCGAGCGCCCTGGTGGTGGCCGATATCGATGACTTCAAGCGCATCAACGACCGCCACGGCCATCCGACCGGGGACCGCATCATCCAGAACGTCGCCGCCATCCTGCAGGCGGTTGCCCCGCCGGACGTGTTCGTCGCGCGCACCGGCGGCGAGGAATTCGCGCTGATCGTCAGGAGCAGCAGCGAGGCGGCGGTCGCCGAACTTGCCGAGCAGGTACGCATGGCCATCGAGCGCGGCGACTATTCCAGCCTGCTGACCGGCGAGCCCTGCGGACCGATGACCGTGTCGATGGGATTGTGCATGGCCTCGGAGGCAAATTCTCCCGACGATCTCTACGCCAAGGCGGATCGGGCGCTCTATTCCTCGAAGGTCAACGGGCGCAACCGGGTGACGCTGCACTCCTCCTTCGCCAGGGGCGAGTTCCGCAAGGCCTGGATGCTCTACAAGAACGACTGACTGGGAGGGCCGAGCGGCCCAGCCTACGAGGCTAAGGCTTCCGATCCCACGCCGTATCGTCGAGCGACATCGCCACCCTGAATCCGACGACATTGCTGCGGCCATTGAAAGCCGCGTCCTTTCCCTGCACGTCGCCCTTGTCGTCCGGCGCGTATCCGAAGAGGAGCCGCTCCGAGGCGCGCATGGAAAATTGCGTCAATTCGTAGTCGCCGCCGCGGGCCACGAAAATCAGGCAGCCCGGATCCATCCATGGCGACCCGTCGGCCGGCGCGCCGTCGAAGGATTTGTGGAAGCAATCCTCGACCGCTTCCTGCACATTCCCGGCCATGTCGTAAAGGCCCCAGGGATTTGGCAGGTAGCTGCCGATCTCGGCCGTCCAGGCAGGATGGATCTTCTCGGCGCAAGGCGCCATCATCCCGGCCTGGTATGCCGATTTGCGGTCGCCGAAATTGGCGTAGGCGCAGGCCTTGCGGAAATCATCGCCCCAGAAATTGATCGTATCGGTGCCGGCGCGGTACGCGTATTCCCACTCGGCGTCGGTGAGCAGGCGGTATCGATGGCCGGTTTTGGCGCTGAGCCATGCCAGATAGGCTTTCATTTCGTTGCGGGAGACGCAGACGGCGGGCTGTTTGCCGGTGACCGGAAGGCCCGGCTGCGCATAGGAACCGTCGGTAATATAGAGGTAGTAGGGTCCGTTCTCGCCGGCATTGTTGCCGGGGTGCGGCGTTCCTTCATATTTCAGCGCAAGTTTGCCGGTCTCGATCAGCCTGATGCCGCAGATGCCCCCGACCTTTGCCCCTGTCGCCTTCGCATACGCCCCGAACTCGTCCACCGTAACCTCGTAGCGGCCGACGGCGAACGGGTAGGCGATCGTCACTTCGTGCTGCGGCAGCGCCCATTCGACATATTTCACCGACTTTCTTTCCCGGGCACTCGCGCCCATCATGAACTTGCCGGGCGTCAGCGGCACCATTTCCGGGCAATCGGCGCAGTCGCGGAACGTCTGCGGGTTGGCGGCAGCGGCCGAAGGCGCGGCCGACGCCTGAGCAAGGCGCATAGTTCCGGCCGGCGCGCTTCCGAGGCCGAAAACGAAGAGCAGAATGACCGAGGCGAAAAGTTTCATTGCCGGCGATTGCATCTTCCCCTCCCCATGCAGAAGTGACGACAAGACTTCAGCTCGGTCGTTATACGCTTCTGCTAGGGATTAATGGATGACGCCGTTGGAATGAGCTGGTCTAAGTCGAATTGTTCAGCCGAACCTGCCCATTGACTGCGAACAAAGGACCGAATCACTGTCGAAGATCGAGGATGTGAACGGGTCATCACACGATGCGGAACCGTTCTTCCCGGCCGAGCGCCTCGGCCGGATCCGCCTGGATCTTCGTCACCGACGCGCCGGGCGGGCCGATCCGGAGTCTTTCCAGCATCCGATCCACGCCGTCGCCCGGCCCCTCGATATGCGCGGCGACCGAGCCGTCCGGCTCGTTGCGCACCCAGCCACGCAAGCCGAGTCGGGCGGCCTCGCCCCGTGTCCACGCACGAAAACCGACGCCCTGCACGCGGCCTTCGATCCTGACGACCACGGCCTTGGTCCCTACTTCCATTGCTCCGGCTCCGCTAAACGACGTCCGTTTCAATCTGCCGCTTCCAAGCGCAAATTCAACCGTTCTCGATGGCCCGTCACCCAGAGCCAAAAGGTCGTCAGCACTGCCATTGAATTAATTGAACGTTTGTTTTATTCTGGCATTGGAGGATCACGCCATGGCGCGGACCACGGGTTCGGACGGCGAAAAGACGCAAG
>JBQCFH010000329.1:0-6791 GCA_051959385.1 Rhizobiaceae bacterium
GGCAGGTTGGTCGGGATCTCGACGACGTCGAGGCCGTAGATATTGCCGAACTCCTCGGCTTCCGTCGCGGCCGTGCCGGTCATGCCGGCCAGCTTCTCGTACATGCGGAAATAGTTCTGGAAGGTGATGGAGGCGAGCGTCTGGTTCTCCGGCTGGATGGCGACATGCTCCTTCGCCTCCAGCGCCTGGTGCAGGCCTTCCGAATAGCGGCGGCCGGGCATCATGCGGCCGGTGAACTCGTCGATGATGACGATCTCGCCGTTGCGGACGATGTAGTCCTTGTCCTTGGTGAAAAGCAGATGCGCCTTCAGCGCATTGTTGACGTGGTGGACCATCGCCACGTTCTCGACGTCGTAGAGGGACTCGCCCTTGAGCAGGCCGGCCCCCTTGAGCAGGTTCTCGATCTTCTCCGTGCCTTCCTCGGTGAAGGTGGAGGTGCGCTGCTTCTCGTCGAGTTCGTAATCCTCCGGCTTCAGCTGCAGCATGAAGGCGTCGACGGTGTTGTACATCTCCGAGCGGTCCTCGAGCGGACCGGAGATGATGAGGGGCGTCCGCGCCTCGTCGATCAGGATCGAGTCGACCTCGTCGACGATGGCGTAGTGATGGCCGCGCTGCACCATCTGCGCGCGCTCGTATTTCATGTTGTCGCGCAGATAGTCGAAGCCGAGCTCGTTGTTGGTGCCGTAGGTGACGTCGCAGGCATAGGCGGCGCGGCGTTCGTCGTCGTCGAGGCCATGCACGATCACGCCGACGGTGAGGCCGAGGAACTTGTAGATGCGGCCCATCCATTCCGCGTCGCGCTTGGCGAGATAGTCGTTGACGGTGACGACATGGACGCCCTTGCCGGTCGGCGCGTTCAGGTAGACCGGAAGCGTGGCGACCAGCGTCTTGCCCTCGCCGGTGCGCATCTCCGCGATGGCCCCCTGGTTCAGCACCATGCCGCCGATCAGCTGTACGTCAAATGGACGCATGCCGAGCACGCGGCGCGAGGCCTCGCGGGCGGTGGCGAAGGCCGGCACCAGGAGGTCGTCCAGCTTGGCGCCGTTCTCGAGCTCTTTGCGGAACTGGTCGGTGCGGGCGCGCAACTGCTCGTCGGAAAGCGCCTGCATCTCCTTTTCCATGGCATTGATCGCCTCGACCTGCGGCCGGAGCGATTTCACGCGCCTCTCGTTGGACGAACCGAATATCTTCTTGGCCAATCCGCCAACGCTGACCATCCAGTGGTCCTTTCAATCCGAATGACGCCGGTTTCGGGCCGGCGGGAGTCCGCTGCCGGAGAGTGAAGCGGAGAAACAATCAAAGGCGCCCGGAAATCGCTTCTGGACGCAAGGATGAAGGACAGATAAGAGGGGCCTCAAACGATGTCAACGTTGCAGCGACGCCCGCCGACGGGCGGAATTCCGCCACATTCGGAACCGTTAAGGCTGCCTCTAAACCCCTGACCGGAGATCGTTTGATGCTCGAACCCCTACGCCGCTCCCTGCTCGCCTGCGCCGGGCTGGCGGTCGGAACGCTTCTTCTCGCCGCGGGACCCGCCGCCGCCGAGGATGCCGCCAAGCCGGCGGCCGCGCCTGAGGCCCCCGCCGCGCAGGCTCCCGCCACGGAGGCGGCAAAGCCCGCGCCTGCACCCGATACGGTTCTCGCCCATGTCAACGGCAAGACCATCACCGAGGCGGACGTGGAGTTCGCCGAGAGCGATCTCGACCCGCAATTCGGCAAGCTGCCGCCCGAGCAGCGGCGCGCCGCGGCTCTCTCGGCGCTGATCGAGATCCATGTCATGGCCGACAAGGCGGTCGCCGACGGCATCGACAAGGACCCGGAGTTCCAGCGCCGCATGGCGCTCCTGCATGACCGTGCCCTGCACAGCGCGCTGGTCGACAAGGAGGTCGCGGACAAGATCACCGATGCCGACCTCAAGAAGCGCTATGACGAGGAAATGGCCAAGCAGCCGCCCGTCAACGAGATCCACGCCCGCCATATCCTGGTGAAGACCAAGGACGAAGCCGAGGCGATCATCAAGGAACTCGATGCCGGCGGCGATTTCGAGAAGATCGCCAAGGAGAAATCGACGGACGGCGCGGCGCCCCAGGGCGGCGACCTCGGCTACTTCACCGAGGACCAGATGGTGCCGGAATTCTCCAAGGCCGCCTTCGCGCTGCCCGTCGGCAAATATACCGAGAAGCCGGTGCAGACGCAGTTCGGCTGGCACATCATCAAGGTCGAGGACAAGCGCATCAAGCAGCCGCCCTCATTCGATGAGGTCAAGAACCAGATCCGGCAGGTCGTGCTGCGCGACAAATATTTCGACATGGTCAAGCAGACGCGCGCCGCGGCCAAGATCGACATTGCCGATCCCGACCTGAAGAAGCAGGTCGATACGATGGACAGCGCGCAGTAAGCGATCCATTATCGTCAAATCTAGAGGGCGCGTCCGGATGAGCCGGACGAGCCCTTTTATGTTGCCTTCGTCTGCCGGAGCAGACGGCGCGCTACGCTGCCCCCCTCTGTCCTGCCGGACATCTCCCCCTCAAGGGGGGAGATTGAGCCGGCCGCATTGCCGTCGTTTGTCCACCACGGAAGCGCTTGGTCGAAAGGTGATGGGGGCTGATCTCCCCCTTTGAGGCAGGGCAATCGCATTTGGCCATCACCCCCACTCCGTCGCGCTTCGCGCGCCACCTCTCCCCCACTTCCGTGGGGGAGAGGAAGGGAGCCAAGCCTTGCGGCCAGCGCTTCCTCTCCCCCGTCGAGCGGGGGAGAGGTGATTTGCGAAGCAAATCGGAGTGGGGGTCGAATTCCAAATGCGATTGCCCTGCCCTGAAGGGGAGATGTCCGGCAGGACAGAGGGGGGTGCGAAGGAACGCGAATTTCGGCCACTTAAGCAGTGTGTGGCCTTGCCGCTAAGCCTCTTCCTTCGTCGGTTTCGCCTTCTTGCGGAACGCGCCTTCGAGGAAGGAGGAGCGGTCGCGTTCTTCGGCGCGCAGCTTCAGCCTGACCCGCATCAGGTCCTTCCAGCCGACATAGCCGACCAGCTTTTCCTCGTCGCGCGAGACGACGGGCAGATGGGCGATGTTCGCCTTCATCAGCTTCTCAGCCAGAACCTCGAGATACTCGTCCGGATAGGCAAGGGTAATCTTCGATCCGGCGAGCAGTTCGCCAAGGGTAGAATTGCGGTGCCGGCCGGCACGCCGCCAGGCGAGGATGGAGGGCGGATCGATGATGCCGAGCACGTGGCGGTCGGCGTCGATCACCGGAAAGCTCGGATGGCGGGTGGTCGGCAAGGTGAGGAATGCGGCCGCGCGGTGGAGCGTCATGGAGGCCGGAACGGACTCCACCTCGCGCGTCATCACCTCGCCGACGCGGGTCAGCGTAAAGGGATCGACGCGGTATTCGCGGGTGATGTGATGCCCGCGGCGGGCGATCTTCTCGGTGAGCACCGAGCGCTTCATCAGAAGCACCGTCACGGCGTGCGCCGCCGAGCAGGCAGTGATGAGCGGCACAAGCACATGCGTGTTGCCGGTCAGTTCGACCGCGAAGAAAGTCGCGGTCAGCGGCGAGCGCATGGTGCCGCCCATGGTCGCGGCCATGGCGAGCAGCGCCCAGAAGCCGGGGCTGGCCGACGGCAGGTAGCCCGACAGCGACGCGCCGAGCGCCCCGCCCATGATGAGCAGCGGAGCGAGCACGCCGCCGGACGTGCCGGAGCCGAGCGCGACCGCCCAGATGATCGCCTTCACCGCAAGGAGCGTCAGCGCGGCGGTGGCAATCGTCTGGCCGGTCAGAAGGTGCGCGATGTTGTCGTAGCCGACGCCGAGCGCACGCGGATCGATCAGCCCGCCGATGCCGACGACAAGGCCGCCCAGCATCGGCCACCACATCCAGTGGATCGGCAGCTTCTGGAAGCCGTCCTCGCAGGCATAGACGAGAAGGGTGAGCAGTCCCGACAGCAGCCCGCCGGCGGCGCCGATGGCAACCCAGCAGAGCAGCATTGTGAGATTGACGTCGGACGTGCCGGCAAAGGGGAAGAGCGGGTAGGGCATATGCAGGACCGTGCGCTCCACCTCGGCGACGATGGCCGCGACGGCGACCGGAATGAAGCTGCGCGGCGTCCATTCGAAGAGCAGCAGCTCGACAGCGAGCATGATGGCGGCGATCGGCGTGCCGAACACCGTGGTCATGCCGGCGGCCGCGCCGGCGACCAGCAGCGTCTTGCGTTCGTTGTCGCTGACGGGCAGCGCCTGCGCGATCAGCGAGCCGACCGCGCCGCCGGTCATGATGATCGGACCCTCGGCGCCGAACGGGCCGCCGGTGCCGATCGCAATCGCCGAGGAAAGCGGCTTCAGGATGGCGACCTTGGGGCTCAGCCGGGAGCGGCCGAGCAGGATCGCTTCGATCGCTTCCGGTATGCCGTGGCCCCTGATCTTCTCGCTGCCGAAACGCGCCATCAGCCCGACGGCGAGCGAGCCTGCCACTGGAACCAGGACCGCCCATAGCCCGAGCTTGTTGTCCTCCACGTGCATGTTGGCGAGGCTGAATGTGCCGAAATAGGCAATGTTCGTGCAAAGATAGATCAGCTTCAGGAGCACGAAGCCAACGGCGACGCCCGCCGTTGCGACGACAACCGCGACCGCGGCGATGAGAAGGACGCGGGCGTCCGTAGTGAAGTCGCCGAGGCGGCGATGCTCCGGCATGATTGATTTTGACACGATGGTTTCTTTCCGCACGGGGAATATGCGCGACGTTTTGAGCGTTGCGTCGGGAATGGCCGCCTTCTATCGTAACACGATATAAAATTTCAAGTACTGTTTCGGCCTGAACATGCGTCTTTGTGACAGGCGGGAAAAGAACGGGAGGCGCCGCGATGCCCAGGCCGAAGCTCACCCAGTCCGACTATACGGCGCTAGCGGAATTCCGTTACGCGCTGCGCCGCTTCCTCGATTTCAGCGAGAAGGCGGCGCGCGAAGCCGGACTGACGCCGCGCCAGCATCAGGCGCTTCTCGTCATCAAGGGGTATCGTCGCGGCGAGCCGATCTCGGTCGGCGACCTCGCCGAGCGGCTCATCATCCATCACCACAGCGCCGTCGAACTGGCGAACCGGCTCGTCGAAAGCGGGCTGGTCGTGCGCCTGCAGGACGAGAACGACCAAAGACGCGTGCTCTTGTGCCTGACCGAACGCGCCAATGCCTGCCTGGAGGAGCTTTCCGGCGCTCATCTTGACGAATTGTCCCGCATCGGGCCGCTGTTCGGCAGGTTCCTGCCGGCGCTGGGGGAGACATCGGACAGCACGCCGGCGCTCGGTTAAGGCCGCCGAATCCGGCAGGCAAGGTGGCGAACAGCGGTTGCCGAGAGTGGATAAGATCAATCCAATGTAGTAGTTTGTTCCCGGGGCGGAGTTGAATGTTCGTGCCGGAGCCGGGCATGGAACTCACCGTGCGGAATGCCGAACCGCTCGTGCGCGTGGCTGAGTTGCAGCGCGTCGCCACGGGGGTGCTCTTCGCCGACGTGAGCGACTCTGTCCGCCTCGTCGAAGCGGACGAAGACAACGTCATTCGCCTCTGGCTCAGCCTCGTCGAGCAGGTGAAGAGCGAGGTGCTGCCGTTCAATCGCGGCAGGCTGGTCAAGACCTTCGGCGACGGCATGCTGATGGAATTCGACGACGTCACTGACGCGGTCCGAACCGCCTTCTTCATCCTGGACGTCATCGAACGAAATGCGGCGCACGCCGAACGGGAGCGGCGCATCCACATGCGCATGGGGCTGGACCTTGGAGAGGTGCTGAGGGTCGACGACAGCGACCTCTACGGTCGCCACGTAAACATAGCGGCGCGGCTGCTCGGCCTTGCGCAACCGGGCGAGATCATCGCATCGGCGGCGGTGCGCGACGAACTCGCCCAGGAGGTGGATGCGGAATTCGAGGACATGGGCGAATGCCGGCTGCGGAACATCCGTCAGCCGGTCCATGCCTACCGGGTCCATCGCAAGGGATCGGCCAACCGCATCATGCCGATCCTGAGCGAAAGCGACCTTTTCCCGACGATCGCGGTCGTGCCCTACACGCCGCGAAACCGCGACGAGGACCACCTCTCGCTCGGCGAGGTGCTGGCCGAAGACCTCATCGTCTCCCTCTCCAGATCGAGGGAACTCAACGTCATCTCCCGGCTCTCCACGACGGGTTTCCGCATGCGCGGCGCTTCCCTCGACGAGATCGCCACGGCTCTCAGCGCCGATTACGTGCTGTCCGGCACCTATAGCGGGGACACAGAGCACGTCATTCTCGACGTGGAACTGGCGGAAGCGAGATCCGGCCACGTCATGTGGGCGCGCCGCATCAGCGAGAACGTCACCGCCCTGCTCGCCGACACGACGCTGATCGACGCGATTGCGGCGGAGGTCCACTCGGCCATTCGCATGGCCTCCATCCGGCGCGCGACCTCTAATCCGATGGCGAGCCTGGAGGGCCACACGCTGCTGATAGGCGCGGTGGCGCTGATGCACCGTCTGTCGCCGCGCGACTTCAACCTTGCCCGGGAACTGCTCGAGACGCTCATAGAGCGTTCGCCCAACGAGCCGACCCCTCGCGCATGGATGGCGCGGTGGCACGTGCTCAGGGTGCAGCAGGGCTGGTCGGAATCGCCACACCATGAGGGCATGCTCGCCCTGCAGAACACGCGGCGGGCGCTCGACATCGACCCCACGAACGTTCCCGCCCTCGTCGCCGAGGGTTTCGTGCTGACCAATCTGATGCACCGCCTCGATGAAGCGAGCGACCGCTACGACGCGGCGCTCGACTACAATCC
>JBQCFH010000330.1:0-2769 GCA_051959385.1 Rhizobiaceae bacterium
CGCGAAATAGCCGCCCTTCCAGCCCCAATAGGTCCAGGTGCCGGCGAGCCGGTCGAAAACCTGGCGCGCGTCGGTCTCCGAGCCGTAGCGCTCGTTCTCGGGCAGCTTGGCCAGTTCGGCCTCATCGGCCACCGACCGCCACAGGAAGGAGGGGACGGATGTCTCCTCCACCTTCTTCAGGCGCGCGGGGACGCCCGCCTTGCGGAAGTACTTTTGCGCCAGAACGTCGGTTGCGACCTGAGAGAACTGCGCCGGAACGTCGATATCGGCGAGCCGGAAGACGATCGAGCCGTCCGGGTTCCTGATCTCGCTCACCGCCTTGCGGAATTCGATCTCCGCGTAGGGCGACTGTGAAGCCTTCGTGAAACGCCGCTCGATGCGCATTTTCCTGGTCCCTTTTCCTCGTCAATATATAGCGCTTTCCGAGGGGGAATTCTCCCCGTTTCGACAAGCGCAACCCCGCCGTTGTCCGGCCAGCCCGGGATGGCCGATCGTCATGTCTCGCAGTGGTTCATCGGCTCGCCGCGCCGGGAACTCTCAGCCCCTTCCCGGCATGCCAGCGAACCCCTGCGGGTCCTTGTGGAACTCCATCCCGTCCGATTCTTTCGGGCCGGGACTTGAACCGTATCTAGTGCCGAGCGTGCGATCAAACACTAAATATAGTGTTAACAGTAAGTTTTACCAGCCCGGCCAAACGCCCCCGAAAACACCCGCAACCCCACCTGTTCCGCCAATCCCCAAGAAGGGCGGATGCTCCAAAACGCCTTAAAATCTGGAAAAAGGCCGGCCTCGAAACATTCCGGCCGCGCCCGCAACAGGAGCGCATGGCCCATAAGAAGCGACTCGCCTGATGCCGTCAAGGACTCGTTTTGTGACATTCGCGTGACGCAACATGTTGTGGGCGAGGCATGTGGATAGCGGGGACGGGAATACCCTGCGGGGACATGTGCGCCCGCTTGTGGCGATCCCGCCACATCCTATATTGCGGACGACTCGCACGCGGGGAAACGCATTGCTGAAGAAGAACGAAGTCCAGCCGCGGCACTACCGCGACGCCATGGCGAATTTCGCCGGCCATGTGCATGTGGTGACGACGGACGGCCCCGCGGGACGCCGCGGCGCGACGGTCATCGCGGCCTGCTCTGTTTCGGACGACCCGCCGACGGTGCTGGTCTGCCTGATGCGGACCAATCCCGCCAACGATGTGTTCGTCGAGAACGGGATCTTCGCGCTCAATACGCTCGGGCATCATCACGAGCAGCTCGCGAACGCATTCTCGGGGCTGGGCGGGCTTTCCCAGGACGAGCGCTTCGCGCGCGCCGAATGGGACACCATCTCGACCGGCGCGCCGACGCTGGTCGATGCGTTGTCGGTCTTCGACTGCCGCATCGTCGAGACCAAGGACATGGCGACGCATCGTGTGCTTTTTGGCAAGGTGACAGGCCTGCGCATCGGGAATAAGGTCCGGCCGCTCATCTACCACGACCGCAACTATCACGGCCTGTGACCGTCCGGCCGGCTGGAGTTTTCATGGCTGATCCGAAACCGCGCGCCGCGCCGAACTCCATCGAGGAGACGCTTTCGCTTCTCGAAGGCGCCGACTATGTCGCCGATCGCGCGCTGGCCACGGTGCTGTTCCTTGCCTTGAAGATGAGGCGGCCGCTTTTCCTTGAAGGCGAGGCGGGCGTCGGCAAGACGGAGATCGCCAAGGTGCTCGCCTCCGCGCTCGGCCGGCGGCTGATCCGCCTGCAATGCTATGAGGGGCTCGACATCTCCTCCGCGGTATATGAATGGAATTACGCCGCCCAGATGATCGAAATCCGGATGGAGGAAGCGGCAGGCTCGGTCGACCGATCGGCCATGGAAAGGAACGTCTTTTCCGAGCGCTACCTGATCCGCCGTCCGGTGCTTGACGCGCTGACCGGGGAGAAGGGGGCGGCTCCGGTCTTCCTCATCGACGAGCTCGACCGTACCGACGAGGCCTTCGAGGCGTTCCTGCTCGAAATCCTTTCCGACTACCAGGTGACGGTGCCGGAGCTCGGCACGATCAGGGCCGAGGAGCCGCCGATCGTCATCATTACGACCAACCGCACCCGCGAGATCCACGACGCTTTGAAGCGGCGATGCCTCTATCACTGGCTCGACTATCCGCAAGCCGAGCGCGAGCTTGAGATCGTTCGCCGCAAGGTGCCGAACGCCAACCGCAGGCTTTCGGCCGAACTGGTGCGCTTCATCCAGAAGCTGCGCGAAATCGAGCTGTTCAAAGTGCCCGGTGTCGCCGAGACGATCGACTGGGCGAGCGCGCTCACCGAACTCGACAAGGTGGCGCTCGACCCCGAAACGATCTCCGACACGATCGGCGTGCTGCTGAAGTATCAGGACGACATCGCGAAGATCGAAGAGGGCGAAGGCCGCCGCATATTGAAGGAAGTGAAGGCCGAGCTTTCGACCGCGGCGGAATAGGCGCACAGCCGCTGATGTTGACGCCCTTGCACACCCCCCTCTGTCCTGCCGGACATCTCCCCCTCAAGGGGGGAGATCGGCCGTCATCGCTGCCTCCGCCTATTTCTGAAGCTGCAGAAAAAGGGGACGCACGTTGCAGCCGGCTGATCTCCCCCCTTGAGGGGGAGATGTCCGGCAGGACAGAGGGGGGTGCGAAGGAGCGCGGGCCGCTATGACTACCCGCTCCGCCCACCCCGACGGCCGGCTGGCCGACAACATCGTCTATTTCGCCCGCGCGCTGAGGAAGGCCGGCATGCGCGTCGGGCC
>JBQCFH010000331.1:0-4487 GCA_051959385.1 Rhizobiaceae bacterium
GGGGGGGCGCCCCCCTCCCCCCCCCCTGGGGGGGCCCCGCCCCGGCCCCCACAGAGGGGGGTGCGAAGGGGCCCCGTTTTTCCCGATTTTTGGCGAGCGACTGATGATGCTCCCCGCCGAATTCATCCGCCGCAAGCGCGACGGCCGGCCGCTCTCGCCCGAAGACATCGCCGCCTTCGTCAAGGGCATCGTCTCCGGCTCCGTCTCCGAAGGCCAGGCAGCCGCCTTCGCCATGGCCGTCTTCTTCAACGGCATGAGCCGCGAGGAGGCGGTCGCGCTGACGCTTGCCATGCGCGATTCGGGCGACGTGCTCGAATGGTCCGACCTGCCGGGCCCGATCACGGACAAGCATTCGACCGGCGGCGTCGGCGACAACGTATCGCTGATGCTGGCGCCGATTGTCGCTTCCTGCGGCGCCTATGTGCCGATGATCTCGGGCCGTGGCCTCGGCCACACCGGCGGCACGCTCGACAAGATGGATTCGATCCCCGGCTATATCAGCCAGCCGGACAACACGCTTTTTCGCAAGGCGGTGCGTCAGACGGGCTGCGCCATAATCGGCCAGACGGCAAACCTGGCGCCGGCCGACAAGCGGCTCTACGCGATCCGCGACGTGACAGCGACAGTCGAATCCATCCCGCTGATCACCGCCTCCATCCTGTCGAAGAAGCTCGCCGCCGGGCTCAAGTCGCTTGTGCTGGACGTCAAGGCCGGCAACGGCGCCTTCATGGCCCGCGCCCGCGACGCCTCGGCGCTGGCCAAAAGCCTGGTCGAGGTGGCGAATGGCGCCGGGTTGAAGACATCGGCGCTGATCACCGACATGGACCAGCCTCTCGCTTCGGCGGCCGGCAACGCAGTCGAGGTCGAGAACGCGGTCGATTTCCTGACCGGCCGCCGGCGCGACCGCCGCCTCGAGGAAGTGACATTGGCGCTGGCGGCCGAAATGCTGCAAGCCGCGGGCCTGGCCGGCTCCAATGCCGACGGCGCTCGCCTCGCCAGGCAGGCGCTCGAAGGCGGCCGCGCCGCAGAGACGTTCGGTCGCATGGTGAGCGCGCTGGGCGGTCCTTCGAACTTCGTCGAGAATTGCCGCGCCTACCTGCCGAAGGCGGATGTAGAGCTTGCGGTGACGGCCGACGGCAAAGGCTACATCACCGGCATCGCCACACGCGAGATCGGCATCGCCGTGGTCAGCCTCGGCGGCGGCCGCAGGAAGCCCAAAGACATGGTCGACCATGCCGTCGGCATCACCGATCTGCTGCCGGTCGGCACGGAAGTCGCACGCGGCGACGCGTTGGCGATCGTTCGGGCACGCACGAAAAGCGACGCCGAAGCGGCAGCGGCTGCCATCCGCGCCGCCTATTCACTGGGTGAAAGCAGGCCGGCGCGGCGCAAGCCCGTCATGCGGCGGGTAGCGGAATGATCCGCCCTATTGCTGCAGGACCATGGCGCCGTTCTGGACCTGATATTTGGACAGGTGCTTCAGGAAGCTCATGCCGACCAGCGTTCCGCTGAGCGCCGAATCTTCCAGCACGACCGCAGGCACTTTCTCGACATAGATCCTGCCGATCTGGACCGCGTCGATCGTGGCGGCCGCAGCCTTGGCCTTGCCGTTGGCGGTGTTGACCGCATAGGTGAAATCCGACGGCGTCAGAACGATGCCGATGCGGCGCGCCGTCGTCTCGTTGATGGCGACCAGCGTGGCGCCGGTATCGACCAGGGCGGTCACGCTGCGTCCGTTCAGCCTGAAATCGGCGACGAAATGGCCGCGGGCGTCGGCCGCCAGGCGCACCTTGCGCCCAAGCAGCGTCGGAGGCTCCGTTTCCGCCGAAGCGAGACGCGGCGGTGCCGGAGCATCCTGCTGCGGCGCCTGCGCCTCATTCGGATTGAGGCCCGACCGAAGCATCGCCTCGAATGCCTGGGGGTTGGATTGGTAGAGCACCGGTACGGACGCGGCAACGCCGGCAAAGGCACCTACGAGGATAAGCTTGTTCATCGGCCCGGTTCCAGAATGGGCCGAATCTAGCCACGCCTGGTCACCTTTGCCTTAATTCAGCCGCGACCGGCCAGACCCGGCGGCAAATCCGCCGATCTTGGTTAGCAGGGCGTGAACATGCCGCCGAGAGTTTCCTACTTCGTGCCGTACATGCGGTCGCCGGCGTCGCCGAGCCCCGGCACGATATAGCCGACTTCATTGAGGTGATCGTCGATCGCCGCGGTGAACACCGGAACGTCCGGATGCGCCTTGGTGAAGCGCTCGATGCCCTCGGGCGCGGCGAGCAGGCAAAGGAAACGGAGGTTGGTCGCGCCGCGCGCCTTCAACATCTCGACCGCCGCGATGGCCGAATTGGCGGTGGCGAGCATGGGATCGACGACGATGATCAGCCGGTCGGCCAGATCGCTCGGCGCCTTGAAGAAATACTCCACCGCCTGCAGGGTTTCGTGGTCGCGGTAGAGCCCGATATGGGCGACGCGCGCCGCCGGAACCAGGTCGAGCAAGCCCTCGAGCAGGCCGTTGCCGGCCCGCAGCACAGAGGCGAAGACAAGCTTCTTGCCTTCGAGCGTCGGCGCTTCCATGGTCGTCAGCGGCGTCTCGATCGTCTTCGTCGTCAATTCCAGATTGCGCGTCACCTCGTAACCGAGGAGCAGCGATATCTCGCGCAGCAGCCGGCGGAAGCCGGCCGTTGAAGTCTCCTTGCTGCGCATGATGGTCAGCTTGTGCTGCACCAGCGGATGGTCGACGACGGTCACGCCCTGCATCGGATCACTCCTCTTGCGGAAGATACTAAGGACAGGCGCGCCACCGACAAATCCCGCGCGGCAGGCTAACCCACAATTTTATGCCCCATAAGGGGAAAACACCGCGTTTGAAAGTCCCGCGGCGCCCGACCTATCACGCGGCCCTTCATCGCGGCTTTGCCGATGGCGCCCCGGATTTCGATCGGTTATGGTCCCGCCGGTTTCAAGACAGGGTGAAACGGATGTCGGAACAACGCGCTACCGCCGGCGAAGGCATGCGGACCTCCTTCGGCTTCCGCCCGGTCGCCGACGGCGAGAAGCAGGAACTGGTCAACACCGTGTTCCACCGCGTCGCCGAACGCTACGACCTCATGAACGATCTGATGTCGGGGGGCCTTCACCGGCTGTGGAAGGACGGCATGGTCGCCTGGCTGAACCCGCCGAAGCGGCCGGGCTGGAAAGCGCTCGACGTCGCCGGGGGGACCGGCGATGTCGCATTCCGCATCGTCGAAGCCTCGAACCACGCCGCCCATATCACGGTGCTTGACATCAACGGCTCCATGCTCAGCGTCGGCCGCGAGCGGGCGAGGCGCCGCCACCTTGCCGGAAACATCGACTTCATCGAGGCAAACGCCGAGCAACTGCCTTTCCCGGACAATTCCTTCGACGCCTACACGATCGCCTTCGGCATCCGCAACGTTCCCCGCATCGATGTGGCGCTTGCCGAAGCCTACCGGGTACTGAAGCCAGGCGGGCGCTTTCTATGTCTTGAATTCTCGGAAGTGGAGATGCCGCTGCTGGACCGCGCCTACGAGGCCTGGTCGTTCAACGCCATACCGCGGATCGGCGGCGTGGTGGCCGGCAATCCGGAGCCATACCGCTATCTCGTCGAATCGATACGCAAGTTTCCCAATCAGGCGAACTTCGCCTCGATGATCGGCACGGCTGGCTTCGAACGCGTGGCATGGCGGAACTATTCGGGCGGCATCGCGGCGCTGCATTCGGGCTGGAAGCTTTGAGAGATCGCGCCGCATGAGCACGCTGGGCGCCTCGCTTCGCCTCGCCCGCGCCGGCTGGGTGCTGGCACGCAAAGGCGTGCTCGCTTCGCTGCCGGGAGACGAGCTTTCGGGCGCGCCAAAAGCCGCCTGGCGCGTCTCGAAGGCACTTGCCGGACGTCGCGCCGCGCGCAAGGGGCGGACCGAGCGGCTGGCGGATGCGGTTGAGAAACTCGGGCCGTCCTATGTGAAGCTCGGCCAGTTTCTCGCCACCCGCCCGGATGTCGTCGGCAAGAACATGGCGCGCGACCTTGCCGGGCTGCAGGACCGAATGGCGACTTTCCCGCGCGCCGAAGCCGTCGCCTCGGTCGAGGCCGCGCTCGGCCGCCCGGTGGAAGAACTCTTCGAGCGCTTCGGTGAACCGGTCGCGGCCGCCTCCATCGCGCAGGTGCACGAAGCGTTCGTGACGAGCGGCCACGTGCCTGGTCGCGTCGCCGTCAAGATCATCCGGCCAGGCGTGCGGCAGCGCTTCCAGCACGATCTCGAGAGTTATTTCCTCGCTGCGCGCCTGCAGGAACGCTTCATTCCTTCCTCGCGGCGGCTTCGTCCCGTCCAGGTGACGGAGACGCTTGCCCAGACGACCCGAATGGAGATGGATCTGCGGCTCGAGGCAGCCGCGCTTTCCGAACTGGCGGAGAACACCAGGGACGATCCGGGCTTCCGTGTTCCCGCCGTAGACTGGGAGCGCACCGGGCG
>JBQCFH010000332.1:0-3089 GCA_051959385.1 Rhizobiaceae bacterium
ACAACATAAGGCGTGATGGGCGCGATCGCATCCTCGGGATCGATATCGGCGAGGCAGGAAAGCGCGGTGGCGAAGGTGGAGTGCAGGTGGACCACCGCCTCCGTTTCCGGCCTTCCTTCGTAGAAGGCCCGGTGCAGCGGCACTTCCTTGGTCGGCGGGTCGCCCGCGACGAGCTGCCAGTCCGTGTCGAGTTTCGTGATGCGCTGGGCGTCGAGGAAGCCGAGGCACGAATTGGTCGGCGTCACCAGGAAACCGTCCTCGATCCGGACCGACATGTTGCCGGAAGAGCCGACGGTGAAACCGCGCTCGAAGAGCGAGCGCCCCCATTTGACCATCCGTTGGCGCAGACCTGCTTCGTCCATGGTACCCTCAAGCTTTAGCCAAAATACGGAGCGCCTTGTCGTAGAAATCGACGGCGCCGAAATTGCCGCTCTTCAGCGCAATGCGGATCGGCCTGCCGTCGACAACCCCCGCGAGCGCGGGAACGCCGGGATCGATTTCCGGGCCGATGGCGAGCCGGTCGAGACCGAGTGCGGCGACGATCGCGCCAGAGGTTTCGCCGCCGCCGATCGCAAGCCGGGTAATGTTGGCTGAGACCAATTCCCTGGCGAGTTCGCCGAAGAAGCTTTCGATCGCGTTCGCAACCCGTTCACGCCCGAAACGCTGCTGCGCGGCGGCGACAGCATCCGGCGCGGCCGTGGAATAGACGACCGGAGCCTCGTCGCGATGCGCCAGGACGAAATCGCGGGCGGCGGCCACGCCGATGTCGCCCGTGAGCAGGGCTTCCGGAGCAATCGCGAACCCGGGGTGGCGCGAGAGGTGTTCGGCCAGTTGCGTCAGCGAGGCGCGTGAGCACGAGCCGGAGATGACCGCGCCCGGCCCGTCTATGCCGGTGAAGGTCGAGCCGGCCTTGCCCAGTTTGCCGGCCCGGCGGAAATTCTCCGGCAATCCAAGCGCGATCCCCGAACCGCCCGTGACGAGCCTTGCGCCGGCGACCGCGGCGCCGATGGCTCTGAGATCGCCGTCGGTCACGGCATCGACGACGGCCAGGCGAGCGCCGCTTGCTTCGGCGTTGTTTAGCGCCGCCGCGATGGCCGGCGCGCCTTGGCGGACGACGGCGTAGGGGACGAGCGCTACCTCGCCTTTCGTCTGATGGCGAAGCCAGCGCCTTATGTCGGGGTCGGTCATCGGATTAAGCGGGTGCTTCTCCATCCCCGATTCGTTGAGGAGCCGGTCGCCGACGAAAAGATGGCCTTGAAAGAGGATGCGTCCGGTCGCCGGGAAGGCGGGGCAGACCACGGCGA
This sequence comes from Rhizobiaceae bacterium, assembly GCA_051959385.1. Taxonomy (GTDB): domain Bacteria; phylum Pseudomonadota; class Alphaproteobacteria; order Rhizobiales; family Rhizobiaceae; genus Mesorhizobium_L. The sequence continues at coordinate 1,305 of JBQCFH010000332.1, forward strand.
TACCCGCGCCGAGCGACTCGCTCAACGCCTCCGCCACCGGGCCGATATTGCCCTCGGGCGTGGAATCGAAGGTCGAGCAATATTTGAAGAGGATCTGCTCCGCCTGCTGCCTTTGCAGCCAGTCGAGGGCTTGGAGCGATTGGCGCACGGCCTCTGCGGGAGCGATTGAACGGGTCTTGAGCGCCACGACGCCCGCTTCGGCGTTAGGCGCGTCCTCCCTTGGCACGCCGACGAACAGCGTCGTCGCCATGCCTTCTTTGGCGAGCGTGTTGGCAAGGTCGCTCGCCCCGGTGAAGTCGTCGGCGATAGCGCCAAGAAGCATAGGCTAGCCCTCCGATATCTCCGCCGGGTTCATGCTAGTAAGGGAGCGGATGATGTCGTCGCAAATTGCATCCGCCTTGAAGTCCAAAGCAAGTGTGCGTTAAAGCGGCAGCACTCGCCGACCTCGCCGTTCCACGTGCAACCGAGGCATGGTCCGATCGAACCTCGGGCAGGGTGCGTTTCGCGGCGCGATCGGTTGAACGGCGGGCGCACGCTGCGCGCCCTTGACGATCTCGCCCCGAACTTGCCCCATAGTGGATAGATGCTGGCGCAGGCGAGCTCGGGCGCACACGGCGCGATCCGAAAAATCGCCGCTCGCTTAGGGAACCAAAAGATGCGACATGCGTTTGGTCACGTTGCAATTGCCGTGGGGGGGCCTCGTGCAGCGCAATCCACTGAAAACAAGATCAATGACAAACCGGCTTTGCCTCAACGGCGGCCTGCTCCCGACGGCTGAAAGGGACGCATCGTCATGAACATCGAAATTCCGCAGGACCGGCTCGATCGCCGGCACATCCTTCTGGCGCTGCGTTCTTTCCGGCGGGGCGATTTTTCGGTCCGGCTGCCGATGCAGCTCGACGGGGTGGACGCCGAAATCGCCGAGACCTTCAACGAAATCATCGAAATGAACCAGCAGCTCACGAACGAGTTCGAGCGGCTGGCGCGGGTCGTCGGCAAGGACGGCCGCATCGGCGAACGCGGCCATGTGCGCAACGCGACCGGCAGCTGGGAATCGAGCATCCGTTCCGTCAACGACCTGATCGAGGATATGGTGCAGCCGACCGCCGAGGTGGCGCGCGTCATCGGCGCCGTCGCCAAAGGCGACCTGTCCCAGCAGATGATGGTGGAGATCGACGGCAGGCCGTTGCGCGGCGAGTTCCTGCGCATCGGCAAGATCGTCAACACCATGGTCGCTCAGCTTGCATCGTTCACCTCGGAGGTGACCCGCGTCGCGCGCGAGGTCGGCACCGAGGGCAAGCTCGGCGGCCAGGCGCGCGTCAAGGGCGCCGCCGGCACGTGGAAGGACCTGACCGACAACGTCAACGCCATGGCGACCAACCTGACCAGTCAGGTTCGCAACATCGCGGAGGTCACGACGGCGGTGGCCTCCGGTGACCTGTCGAAGAAGATCACTGTCGATGTGAAGGGCGAGATCCTCGAACTGAAAAACACCATCAACACGATGGTGGACCAGCTGAACTCCTTCGCTTCGGAAGTGACGCGCGTCGCCCGCGAGGTGGGCACGGAAGGCAAGCTCGGCGGCCAGGCGCAGGTGGAAGGCGTCGGTGGCACCTGGAAGGACCTGACCGACAATGTGAACCTGATGGCCGAGAACCTGACCAGCCAGGTGCGCAACATCGCGGAGGTCACGACGGCGGTGGCGTCCGGTGACCTGTCGAAGAAGATCACCGTCGACGTGAAGGGCGAGATTCTCGAGCTGAAGGACACCATCAACACGATGGT
>JBQCFH010000333.1:0-2696 GCA_051959385.1 Rhizobiaceae bacterium
CCCATGCCTCAGCACGCTCTGACTGACATAGTACCGGTAGAGCCTGCCACCCTTGCGCGTGTGCGTTGGCGAGAACGCCATACCGTCGGGACCGAACAGCAGCCCCTTCAGCAACGCCGGGGTTTCTGACCGGGTGCGCGCGGCGCGCTTGCGCGGGCTCTCCTGCAGGATCGCGTGGACCTTGTCCCACACTTCTTGGTCGACGATTGCATCGTGCTCGCCGGGGTAGCTCGTGCCCTTGTGGACCGCCTCGCCGATATAGGCGCGGTTGTTCAGGATGCGATAGATGTGCTTCTTGTCGACCCGCCTTCCGTGGCGGGTGGTGGGCCCGCGCGCATTCGCTTCCTTCGCCAGCTCAGTCCCGGAGCCGATCTCGATGAAGCGGGAGAATACCCAGCGCACGTGGGTCGCTTCGGCCTCGTCGATGACGAGCTTGCGATCCTGTACCTTGTAGCCGAGCGGCGCCCAGCCGCCCATCCACATCCCCTTCATGCGCGAGGCGCGGAACTTGTCGCGGATGCGTTCGGCTGTCACCTCGCGCTCGAACTGCGCGAAGGAAAGCAGGATGTTCAGCGTCAGCCTTCCCATGGAGGTGGTGGTATTGAACGACTGCGTCACCGAGACGAAGGTGACGTTATTCCGGTCGAACACATCCACCAGCCTGGAGAAGTCCATCAGCGAACGTGACAGCCGGTCGATCTTGTAGACCACCACCACGTCGACCAGCCCCTCCTCCACATCCTGCAGGAGTCGCTTCAATGCCGGGCGTTCCAGGGTGCCGCCCGAGACACCACCATCGTCATAATGGTCGCGCACCAGCACCCACCCCTCGGAGCGCTGGCTGGCGATATAGGCCTCGCATGCCTCGCGCTGGGCATGGAGAGAGTTGAATTCCTGCTCCAGCCCCTCCTCGGAGGATTTGCGGGTGTAGACGGCGCAGCGCAGTTTGCGGACGATCGGCTCGCTCATACGCCCCTCCGGTGGTTCTTTAGGCCGAAGAAGACCCAGCCGTTCCAGCGCGTGCCGGTGATGGCGCGGGCGATCGCCGAGAGTGACTTGTATGGCCGTCCCTGCCATTCGTAGCCGTCGGTGGTCACGGTGACGATCTGTTCGACGCCCTGCCATTCGCGGAGGAGCCTTGTCCCGGCGATCGGCTTCAGGTCGGCGCGGATGCGGCGCGTGGTGATGTTGCCGCCGTCGAGCTGTTCGCCCAGTTCTTCAAGCCTCCTGACGGTTTCCGGCTTCAGCCCGCCAAAGGCGAGTTCCTGGATGCGATAGGCCAGCCTGCGCTCCAGGTAACGCCGGTTGTACGGAGGCGGCTCACAGTCGAAGAGATCCCGCCACTGCCGCTTCAGATCGGGCATGGGATCGGTTTTGAGGGCGGCCAAGCGGGCCAGCACGGTCGGATCGTCGTAGCGGCCGCAGCCGGCTTCGGCAGAGACTGGTTTCATCGGAACTCCCCTTGCGAACGGTTCCGACACACGCTCTCCGCGGTGCCGAAGTCGACTGAACTATTCCCGTGCCGGAGAGATTGTTCGCTTGACTGTCGGAGCTTCAGCCGAACCAGCCCAAGGGCGAGAATGGTGACGAGTTCCCCGCGGCGCTCGGCCGGAGAAAGCCTGCCGGACGGAACCGGGTTGGGACCCGATCGCGACCACCCACTCGATACGTTGCTGTTCATGCCCCTTGGGTACGCACCGCAACGGGTCCATTCCAGCAGACGTGGAAATCAAAGGAGGAGCGTCGCAAACAAAGTGGAGGCTGCGCAAAAAAGCGAAAATTGCGTTCCACCGGTCAATCTACGGTTAGCCAAGAGAACGATCGACGCTTTTCCCTCGGCCTTCGTGCGCGTGTAATGGGCAAGGAGGGGGAGCAGATGGGGCATCTTCGACTTCCGCCGCCACCGACCACGAAGAGGTGGCAACAGGTGGTGGCTCTTCTGGAAGAAGATCAACTTCGCATCGCCGAGATCGCTCGGGCGGTCGAACGGGCTGCCGACAGATCCCTGTCGCTGGCCGTCAACGATCCCACCTTCGTCGAAGCCCTGTGGCTTTTGTTGACGGTGCCCATTGCCATGAAGGAAAAGGACCCCTCTCCCGCTCTCGCGGAACTGGGCATCCACGTTCCGGCGGACCCGACGCTGACAGAAATCATGGCGGCCTTCGGCGATGCCGTCGACCGGCTTCGTCGCCGAGCGACGCGAGGCGTTACGGATTTCGGTCTTCTAGCCTGCAATGCTGCCATGTCGGCCCTTCTCGACATGACCGCGGAAAGGGAGCCGCAACTCTGGCAGGCGACGCCGGAAGATCAGCGCACGACGATCGCGACCTTCGTCTCGACCGAGCGTTTTGGCGAGCTCGCCCAGCGCTTCTTCACCAACGTTCTCGAAGGTCATCTGCATTATTTCCTGGACCGGGAGATTCCGCGACAGATCGACCGTGGCGGCCGGTTCAAATCCGTGGGGGACACTGGAGCGTTCGAGGCTGCGGTCCGCAACCACTGCCGCGAGACCACACTGATCATGCGGGCCTTCGCCCGCGACTGGTTGGGAGCCAACCGCTACCACCGAAACAAAGACCTGACCCGCAAAGACACCGCGGCGTTCGCCTCCTACGCTTTCAAAAAGGTCCGGGGAGAGCTCAACAGGCGGAGCGCGATGGCCGCATGAAGACGTACGAGTTCCTATGTGGCGGCAG
>JBQCFH010000334.1:0-6607 GCA_051959385.1 Rhizobiaceae bacterium
CGACATGGATCCGGTCGAGTTCCGCCGCATCAATGACACCATGACCGAACCGATCGAGGGCAAGCCGTTTTCGAGCCGGTCGCTGATGGAGTGCTACGACCAGGCGGCCGCGTCCTTCGGCTGGAACGCCCGCACGCGGGAGGTCGGCTCCATGCGCGACGGCGATTGGCTGATCGGGATGGGGTGCGCCACTGCCGTCTATCCGACCAATGTGGCGCCGTGTACGGCCCGGGTCCGGCTGGACACGGAAGGTCGCGTGCGCGTCCAATCTGCCTCTCACGAAATCGGCACGGGCATCCGGACCGTTGCCGCGCAAATGGCAGCCGAAAGGCTCGGCACGTCTTTCGAGGCCGTCGAGGTCGAGATGGGCGACAGCAGCCTGCCGCCGGCGCCGGTCTCAGGCGGCTCCAACTCGACCGCCAGCGTCTGTTCGGCGGTGATGAAAGCCTGCGAGGCCATCCGCGAAAAACTGTTCCGCGCGGCGGTGACGGCCAATGACGGACCTTTGACCGGGCTGTCGCCGGCCGATCTGGACATCGTCGACGGCAGGATCGTGGGGGGAGACCGCAGCGAACCTGTCAGCGAGGCCATCAAGCGGATGGGGGTCGGCGTCATCGAGGAATATGCGGAATTCGCGCCGGAGGGCAGTTCGGCCGAAGCGGTTGCCAACCTCTACAAGGGCAAGCTCGAAATGCAGATGGGCGAGAAAGGCCCGAAGGTAAAATACGCCTTCGGCGCGGAATTCGTCGAAGTCCGCATTCACCGGCTGACCCGGGAAATAAGGGTGCCGCGGCTCGTCGGCGCCTTCGCCGCCGGACGCATCATGAACCCGCGCACCGCGCGCAGCCAGCTCATGGGCGGAATGATCTGGGGCGTGGGCTGCGCGTTGCACGAGGCGACGGAAATCGATCGCCGCACGGCGCGCTACGTCAATACGGACCTTCAGGACTATCTCGTGCCGGTCAACGCTGACGTCGACGAGCTTGAGGTGATCCTGGTCGAGGAGGAAGACCGGGACGTCAATCCGGCCGGCATCAAGGGACTTGGCGAGCTCGGCAATGTCGGCACGCCGGCCGCCATCGCCAGCGCGGTTTACCATGCCACGGGGAGGCGCATCCGCGACCTGCCGATCAGGATCGAACACCTGCTGTGACAACGCCGGAAATCAAGGCGCCGCCGAACGAGAGAGGAATGGCCGCGGCCCCAACCGGGCCGCGGCGTTGCAAAGTTCGGGGCGTCACGAAGAGGAGATCGACTCGCCAAGCGCGACGCTGGAAGGCTTGATGACGCGCAGATTGTTCTGCACGTGCTCGACGCCGGAGACTGAATCGACGATGTCTTCGGCCCGGCGCTTCGCCATCCGGCTGGTGACCGTGCCCGTAAGGGTCACCTCGCGGTCGGCGACCTGGACGTCGATATCGGACGCGTCGAGCATCCCGTCGTCGGTCAGCCGATCGTTGACGTCTTCTTCGATCCGGGCGTCCGAGCGCACATAGCCCTTCGGCCCACGGCCGCGGTGCTCGTCGCGCTGCCTGCGCCTCTCCGCGTCCTCGTCGCCGAACCACGAAGCGATTTCGTCGCCGGCACGATCCCAGAAGTCGCGACCGCCGCGCTGGCTTCTGCCTGAATAGGCGCCGTACCGGCGCGGGTCGGGGCGCATCGGCGACGGGCGCCCGGCATAGTCGCCTTCATAGCCCTGGCCGTAGCGGCCGGCGCCGTAGCCACCGCCCGGATAGTCTCCCATCCAGCCGCGAGGATAGTAGGGATACATCCCGTACTCCGAGTCGCCGGGCCAGAAGCCCTCATAGTAATCCGCTTGACGTCCGCGGCCACGGCCGCGTCCGACGCCGGCCTGCGGATCGCGGTACCGGAGATCGTCCGTTTCGTAGTCGTCTCGTGCGTTGCCGCCCCATCCGCTGTTTTCTCGAACCATCGGAAACCTCCTTCCTGTGATCGTATTGAGCGCCGAACCCGCGCTTTCGGCGAATGTTCCTGCGCCCGCGCCATCAGATTTCGTCGAAGCGACTGCCTTCCCTGTCCGGATCGCGCCATATGGCGCGCTCTTCGCGGTCGTCAGGGAGCGCCTCGTCGCTGCCCTGAAAGGCATTGTCATCGTTCTCTTCCGCAAGATCGCCCGATTTCTCGACGCCCCCGTTCGCGCGGGAGCGCTCCTTGGCTTCATCCGGATTGATGGAATCGGGTATGCCGGCCTGCAGGGCGTCCCAATCGGGCCGCGCTTCACGGGGATCTTCGTCGCGATCGGCGGATGCACGGTTTTTCTGTCGCGTTTGCATCGCTGGTTTCCTTCGTTCTCTGGTGATTATTCGGAGAAGCGGATTGCGACGCTTCCCTATGTTCCCAATCCCGCAGGACGACGGATGTTCCCGGCCGTGATGCACAATTCGGTAACGGGAAGAACGCAGGGCGAAAAGCCGGCCAAGCTGGCGATGAAACCTCAGCAGTGACGAGGAGGGGCCGAACAGAGCTGCGATCGTCCGGCCCCTCCCGTCTCGGATGGACATCATGTGGGAGGGAGCACGATCTCCATCGTGCGCCGAACATCCGTTCAATCGTTTTGTTCCAGGCGCCCGGAACGCCCACGGAAACCAATGCGATCGCCCCGCATCTTCTTGCGCGGCGGCGATCACATTCCAGCCGGGTTGGCGGATCGGCTCTCTATGAGGCGTTCGTGTCGAAGAGGACGCTTCTGCCCCTGTTGATCGCGCAAGCCGCAACCATGTCGGCGAGCTGCCGATCGGAATGATGGCAATGCGGCATGAGATAGCGAATCTTGCGCAACGCCTCCGCGGTCGAGACCGGTTGCGTTATCCGCGTGCGCGAAGCGACATAGGATTCCACCGCCTCGGCAATCGTACGCGTGCGAAGTCCCCTCTCCGACATTGCCTGGCCTCCACCTCTGCCGAGGAGCTTCGCATGACCAAAAATCGGAGCGCCATAACATAGAGCAGACAATCGAGAATCTTCATCAAATGGGAAGGAATTTTGGGCCGGCGCCGCTGTCGCGGGTGACTTCGCCCTACCGTCAGCCGGGCAAGGATTTCACATCCGCGGCTGGTCGAGCCATTCCGCGGCCATGGTCAGGGTAGCTTGAAAGAGATAGCGCCCTTCCATGTCGCGTACCCGGACGGAAAACCGGCGACGGTTGCCGTCCGGCAGCTCGTCCCTCGCTATTTCGGGCAGAGCCTTGATCGCCTCGAGGCGCATGGCTTCCCTGTCTTCGAAAACGTGCCCGATCTCGTCGCGCACGAAGCGGTCGCCGTCGTCTATGTCGAAGAAGAATCGGCTCAATTCGAGGCTCCTGGCCCGACGCCTGCCTGTCCCTATCATCTTCGGACGGCCGCGCGCATTCACCTATGTATCCCGCTTAGGCGGTAGGGCTTCGCTGCGCATCCTGTCCTTCAGGTGCAGGTAGTGTGACGAAAAGCCGGCGAACTCCGCCAGGCGGTCGAAGTCGTGTATCGTCAGCGTCTTGCCGTGAAGCCCGATGAGGCGCATCTCCCGCAATTGCTGCAGGACGCGGTTCACATGCACGGCGGATATGCCGATCGTGTCGGCCAGTACCTCCTGCGTCAGCGGGAATTGAATGGAACATTCCCTCACGCGTTCCACCGAATCCATCCGCATGTACAATTCGCAGAAAAAATGCGCCAGGTGCTGGTCTGCCCTGCGCCTGCCCATGCTGACCAGCCAGCGCCGCAATATCGCTTCGTCGACCAGCGTTGACCACCAGAGCGCACGGATGATGGCGGGGTGCTCCGCGCCCAGGTCGTCGATGGCCTGCGGCGGAATTTCCGCCACCTCGCATCGCGTGAGCGCACCGATGGAGTGGTCCATGAAGCCGAGAAGGGCAACATGCAGGTCGCAGATGTCGCCGGGCAGAAGATAGGCCATGATCGAGCGCACGCCGGAGTCCAGGATCGTGTAGCGGCAGGCATAGCCGTCGAGCACCAGGTATATGTTCTCGGGCCGCTCGCCTTCCCGGATGATATCCTCATGCGCCGCAATGATCCGACGCTCGCTCGCGAGAGCGCGGAGCCGTTCTTCATCGGAATGGCTGAGATGCGCTCCATGGCGGAGCTTGAGTATCATCGCGTTCATATGGCTGCGCCCCATGGCGCAGGCGGTGCTGACCACGACCCGCCCGAAAGCTCGCGCCCTTATCCCCCGAGGGCGTCGCTCGGGCATGCGCCGTTATCATCGCCGTCAGCAAGCGCCATTTTACATTAGAAGATGCTTTAATAAAATCCCGCGGCGGCGACGGGCAGGCTGGCCTGACAGGCATGCTTTGCGATCGGATGCCGGCCGAACCATAGCCGCGCGAAATTGTTCCCGCGGCTGCAACCATTCGCTGAAGATTGGGGGGCCGCGATTGTTTCCCGCAGTGTCTTAGTCCCCCGTCAGCTTGTCGCGAACAGCGACAATCCATCTGTGTGCCCAGGTTGTGGGAGCAACCCCACCCGGCCACGATCCGCCCAGGCGGTCGTTGATGTAGAGTTCCTGCACGAATACGCGCCCGGCCGCCGCGAGAGGCACGATGAAGGCCACGCCGATCAGCCCGAAGAGGAAGCCCGCTATCAGTTGCAGCGCGAGCGTGCTGGCAGGAGGAAACCTTACCGTCTCTTCCTGGACGAGCGGCGTAAGGAGATGGGTCTCGGCGAACTGCACGAGGACGTAGACCAGCAGGCCGTACAGGGCCATGGTGAAGCTCACCGACAATCCGGCGAGCACGATCACCACGCCGGCCAGGAAAGGCCCTATGGTCGGGATGAAGCTGAAGATGCCCGCGGCCAGGGCGAGGAGAACGGCGTAAGGCATGCCGACCAGGAGCAGCGCGCAGAGGCTGAGCAGGAAGATCGCCAGCATGTTGATGCCCTGGCCGACGAGCCACTGGCGCATGGCCGCGCCGGCCCGGTCGAGCAGCTCATCCGCGCGCAGCCGACGTTCCCTCGGCGTCAGGCTGAGGACGACGCCCTTGTAGACCCGCGGCTCCCACGCGAAGAACGCTCCTAGGAACAGCACTGCCGCCGCGAGGCTGATCGTCTCGAAAGAGACGGTCACAACCTCGCTCGCGCCGCCATAGATCATGCTGCCGCTCGGCAGGAAACTGGCGATGTTCACGTTGCGGAACAGCGGACCGAGCCCTCCGCCCTGGACGAAGGCTGCTCCTCGATCGAGCAGCCCCTTCATCGCCTTCATGAAATCGACCGCCTGTTGCGAGAGGATGCTGCCCCCCCACCAAAGCCCCGCGCCGAACAACAGGGCCACGAAGACCAGTACCGAGGCGAGACACGCCTTCCTTCCAAGCGGCACCAGCATGCCCAAGCCGCGGGCGCCCGCATCGAACAGGACCGCCAGGAGGATGCCGACGGCGATCGCCATCAGTCCGGTCGAAGCCAGCCAGAGGACGGCGAGCCCGATGACGAAAAGCGAGACGACACCCGCGATGACAGCGACGCGCTGCGCCAATCCGAGGGCCGGCCGATCCGCTGGCATGCGGCGGCCGCTCAGCCCGCCGTAACGAACCCGTAATTGCCGTCGCGGAAGACGCGCAGGAGCACCGGCTTATGGCTGCTTTGCGCCGAGCGCCAGGCATCGCGCAAATCCGTGGCGTTCCGGATCGGCTTGCCGTTGGCCGACGTGATGAGGTCGCCCGGCTTTATCCCACCCTCGGCTGCGGCTCCGTCCGGAGCGACCGCCGCAACGATCAGGCCCGGCACATCCGGTCCGTTCGCTCCGGAGCCGTCATATGGGGTCACTTCGATCCCTAGCTTGTCCGGCGTCGGATTGCTCTCCTGGCTCTTTGTGCTCGACGTGGCAGTCTCGTCCTTCGGCGCCGGACGCTGCCCGAGCTTTACGGAAACGGATTTCTCGTCTCCGGCCCGCACCAGCTTGATGTCGGCGGTATCGCCCGGTTTGCTGTTGGCAATCGTGCGCACGAGATCCTGGGAACCGTCGATCGGCTCGGATCCGACGCTGGTGATCACGTCGCCGGGCTTCATCCCGGCATCGTCCGCCGGTCCGCCTTTCGTGACCGAATCGACCAGCGCGCCGGTGGCCTTCTTCATCCCGAGCGCCTCGGCGATCTTGTCGGTAACATCCTGGATCTGCGCGCCGATATAGCCGCGCGCTACCTTGCCGTTCGCGATCAATTCATCCGCGACGCGATGGGCGGTGTCGGACGGCACCGCGAAGCCGATCCCGATATTGCCGCCGGAGGGGGAGACGATCGCAGTGTTGACGCCGATCACCTCGCCGGCCTCGTCGAAAAGCGGGCCGCCGGAATTGCCCTTGTTGATGGATGCGTCGGTCTGCAGAAGCCCGCCGATTTGTCCCGTCATGGGGTTGCGCGAACGCGCGGAGAGCACGCCGACCGTGACCGTTCCGCCGAGACCGAACGGACTGCCGATGGCAACCACCCAATCGCCGGGCTCGATGGACTTCGAGACGCCCCAACGGGTGACCACCATTCCCTCATGCGGTTTCACGTTGAGGACCGCGATATCGGTTTCCGGATCGGCGCCGACGATCTTCGCCGGCTCTGTCGTGCCGTCCGAGAACTTCACATGGATGTCGGAACCGTGCGCGA